>JAGQIY010001258.1 GCA_020430865.1 Myxococcales bacterium | reverse complement strand
GGTACTCCTCGCGGAGCAGCGCGAGCAGCAGATCCGTCTCCACGCTGCGCTCGTGCACTTCGTCTATCACCACCGCGCCCGGCGGCTCCCGACGCTCGCCTGGTGGCGCGAGGAGCTCGCGCAGCAGGACGCCGGTGGTCGCGTAGATGAGCCGCGTGTCCTGGGTGATGCGACGCTCGAAGCGCACCGCGTAGCCCACCGGATCCCCGAGTGGTCTGCCGAGCTCGCTGGAGACGCGGCTCGCGAGCAGACGCGCGGCGAGACGACGGGGCTCACTCACCCAAACCCGAGAACCCGCCGGCACTTGCTCGAGGACGGTCAGGGGAACCCGCGTGCTCTTGCCCGCGCCGGGCGGAGCTTCGATCACCACGCGTCCGGCTTCGCGCAGGCGTTCGCCGATCTCCGGGAGCACTTGGTCGATGGGTAGGGCTTGCATCCTGAGACTCTCGCTGTACGTACACGAAGACCAAACGATGAGCGATCCCCAGCACACCGAAGACCTCGGAGCGGCGCGCAAGGCGGCGCTGTTCGACATGGATCGCACGCTGATCCGCAAGGACACCGCGTCGCTCTACATGCGTCACCAGCGGGACCGTGGTCACGTGCGCAAGCGGGACGCACTGCGCGTGGCCTGGTGGCTCCTGCAGTACACCTTCGGGGTAGTGAACGCCGAGCGCGTCGCGGAGCAGGCGATGCAGGGCTTCCGCGGGCGGCGCGAGGACTGGCTCGAGCAGACCATGCGCGAGGTCCACGACCAGTACGTGCGCCCGCTGATCTGCGACGCCGGGCGCCGCGCCGTCGAGCGGCATCAGCAGGCCGGTGACTGGGTCGCGATCGTCACCGGCGCCACGCCCTACGCCGCGCTGCCGCTGGCTGCGGAGCTGGGCATCGAGCACGTGATCTGCACACGCATCGAGGTCGCCGAGGGCCGCTTCACCGGCAAGGTGCAACAGCCCATGTGCTACGGGCCCGGCAAGGTCACGCTGACGGAGCGGGAAGCCCAACGCCACGGCGTGAGCCTGGACGGCGCCGTGTTCTACTCGGACAGCATCACGGACTTGCCGTTGCTCGAGCGCGTGGAGACCCCGGTGGCCGTGAACCCAGACTCGCGTCTGCAGCGTGTCGCCCGTCGACGCGGCTGGCGCATCGAGCGTTGGTGACCAGCGCGCTCAGCGCAGACGGATCGCCACCGTGAGCTTCACGACGCTCTTCAGCACGTTCGGCACGCGCTTGAACAGGTTGATCGACGGCGGGCGCTTCTCCATCACGCGCACCGGGATCTCGATCACGCGGACATCCGCGCGATAGGCGCGGATCACGAACTCGCTGGCGAACACGTCCTTGTCGACGACACAGGCGTCCACCAGCTCCAGCAGCTTGTCCCTGCGGAAGGCCTTCAGGCCATGGGTGTCGGTGCCCTTGAAGCCGAGGAGAACGCGCAGCAGCGAGGTGTAGACGATGCTCGCGGCGTGGCGCGCCCAGGGGCGCTCGTCCTCCGCACCCGCGATCAACTTGGAGCCGATCACCAGCTCGGCTCGATCGTCGCGCAGCAGCTCGATCGCCCGCTGATGGAAGTCCGTGTCGCAGAGGTCGATCTCGTCGCACAGCACGAACGTCCCTCGCGCCTGCTGGATGCCGCGGCGCAGGGCGAGACCATAGTTCGGCTCGCCGACGCTCAGGAAGCGCACCTCGGGATACTTCTGGCTCAGCTGCTCGGCGAGCTGGAGAGTGCGGTCCCTGGAGCCATTTTCCGCCAGGATTACTTCGTAGTGCCAATTCAGCGGCTTGAGGCGCTCTCGCAGGTCGACCACGGCAGCGTGGAGAATGGCTTCCTCGTTGTAGACCGGGATGACGATGGAGACTTCGGGGTTCATGCCTGTTCGCTCTGCAGCTCGCTCACGGCTCGTTCACCGAAGAGCAGTGCGTCCTCCATGGATGAATAGTTCCAGCCGCCATAGCGCCCCGCGGAGATGATGCCTCGACGCGCGAGGAAGGGGCGGATGACGTGGAGCGCGCCGTAGTAGTCGTGGTCGAAGATCACGTAGGCGTGGTCGATGCGCCGAAGTCGGGCAAAGGCCAAGGCCTCGGCGTTGGGCAAGAGCTGCATCTGCACCAGGCCTCGCGTCACGTCTGGCAGCAGCTGCTCGAGATCGGGTTGCTCGCGGCTCGCTAGCTCGACGTAGAAGCAGGAGCCTCCTGCGGGCGCCATCGCGGGGCTGAAGTTGGAGTAGCAGCCCACGCGGTAGAACGGGTAGCGCGCCTCGGGCACGTACACCCAGTGCAAGGGCTTGCCGCTCGGCGCCTTGCTCGCGATGTCCAGGTAGTAGAGGTGGGTGCACCGCAGTCGCTCGGCTGCCGCGGCGACCTCCTCGGGCAGGTCGAGGAGCGAGAGCAGGACATCCAGCGGCGCAGTGTTGATCAGCTGCTGGTACTCGAGTTCGCCCTCGCTCAGGATGAGTCGCCTGGCGTCGGCGTCGATGTGCTGGATCCGCGTGTCGAGGGCCAAGCGCTCGGCGCGGCTCCGCTCCGGCAGGGCATCCAGCATGCCCTGGGGTAACGCTCCGATGCCGCGCTCGGGGTAGACGAAGTGCGTGTTGTAGCCGAGCTCGCGATCGTTCAGGCCCACTGCGCCCGCGACGACGTCCTCCAGCTTGGGCAGGGGCACGAAGCGCTGACACCACTCGGCGGTGATCTCCCGCGGGTGTACGCCCCACAGCCGGCAGTTGTAGGGGATCATGAAGTGGTCACTGATCCCGTCGCCGAAGTGTAGCCGGCAGAACTCCTCGAAGTTCTTCGCCTCGGGTTTGTCCTTGCGGAAATGCGCCTGAATGAAGCCAAGCAGGCACTCGTTCGCGACCTCTGGAGGCAAACCGTAGGTGTTCGCCTGATACGGGTAGCGTGTGTACACGCCATGGGAGAACACCGCGCTGCGGCGCTGCACCTCCACGTGGGCTCCGACCCAGGCGATGACCCTCTCGCGCATTCGAGGATCGCGCAGGTGCAGCAGGTGTCCTGTGCGGTCGAAGCGATAGCCGCCCTCCTCCAGGGTGATCGCGTGGCCTCCAACGTGGGGGAGTCGCTCGAGCAGTCGATAGTCGCGCCCCATCGCCTCCAGGGCGTGCGCAGCGGACAGACCCGTGAGGCCCGCGCCGATGATGGCGACGTCAGTGCTTCGACTCTGGGACGCGTGGGGCATGCGAAGGGGCGCGGGGGTGGGCGGAGCAAACTAGAAGAGGCTAGGGGGCGTGTCTAGCTCGCGTCAGTGGGCCTCGGTCCAGCTGCTCCCATGACCGACCTCGACGATGAGTGGAACGTCCAGCGTGTAGACGTTTTCCATCGCCTCCTTGATGGCCTCGCAGGCCTCGGCGACCTCGTTCTTCGGCACCTCGAACACGAGCTCGTCGTGCACCGTGAGGATCATGCGCGCGCCCGGAGTCACCGGCTCGGATAGCGCGAGCATCGCCAGCTTGAGCAAGTCAGCGGCGCTGCCCTGGATCGGAGTGTTCATCACGATGCGCTCGGCCGCGAAGCGCTTGGCACGGTTGGCGCTGTGCAGGTCTGGGACCAGGCGGCGGCGTCCCAGGATGGTGCGCACCGAGCCGCCTGCGCGAGCGTGCTCGAGGGTCTCGTCCATGAAGCTCCTCACGCCTCGATAGCGGCGAAAATAGGCTGCGATGAACGAGCTCGCCTCGGCGCGGCCAATGCCCAGGCTCTTGGCGAGACCGCTGTCGCCCTGACCGTAGATCACGCCGAAGTTCACGGCCTTGGCGCGGCGTCGCAGCTCGGCGTCCACGTCCTCCTCGTCGACCTCGAAGATCTCCATGGCCGTGCGCGTGTGGATGTCCTGATTCGAGTTGAAGGCGTCGATCAGCACTTCGTCTCGGCTCAGGTGAGCCAGCACCCGGAGCTCGATCTGTGAGTAGTCCCCGCTCACGAGCTCGTAGCCTTCCGGGGCGATGAAGGCGCTGCGGATGCTCCTGCCTAGTTCCGTGCGGATCGGTATGTTCTGCAGGTTCGGATCGGCGGAGCTGATACGCCCGGTGGCTGCCACGGTTTGGCGCCAGCGGGTGTGGATGCGCCCGGTGTCCTTGTTCACCAGCGTCGGTAGCGTGTCGATGTAGGTGCTCTTCAGCTTCGCCAGCTGGCGGTGCTCCAGGATCACCCCCGGGAGCGCGTGCTGCTCCGCCAGCGCCTCCAGGGTCGCCGCGTCCGTCGAGCGGGCCGTCTTGGTGCGCTTCAGGGGCTTCAGCTTCAGCTCGTCGAACAGCAGCGTCTCGAGCTGCCTGGGAGAACCGACATTGAACTCCTTGCCGGCGATCTCGTGAGCGCGCTTCTCTAGCTTCGCGAGCTCCTGCTCGATGTGCTTGCCCTGCGCCTTGAGCTTGGGGATGTCGACCAGCACGCCGAGCCCCTCCATCTCGCTCAGCACCGACGCGAGGGGTAGCTCGAGCTCGTCGAGCACCTCCGTCATGCCCTCGTCCGCGATGCGAGGCGCCAGGCGATCCCAGAGCCTGAGTGAGAACGCAGCGGCGGCGCCGGAGTGTGTTGCGGCTTCACCGACTGGGACCTCGCTGAAGGGAATGGGCTTCTGTCGTGGCTTCTTGGTGAGCGTCTCGAAGGTCTGGAATGGCGCCTCGAACTCCCTGCCGATCACCTGCGCCAGCTCGGGCGCCGACTCGGGGTCGAGCAAGAAGCTAGCCAGGCTGACGTCGAAGGCCACGCCCATCAAAGGGTAGCCGTGGCGCTTCAACAGGAGCTCGTCGCTCCGCGCGCGGTGGCAGCTCTTCTTCACGCGGCTGTCGGCCAGCAGCGGGACGAGTAGCTCCCGCGCGACGTCGGGCGCGATCTGCTCGGGAGCGTCCAGGACGCGGTGAGCGAGCGGGACGTAGTAGCCGTGGGCGCCATCCACGGAAATGCCGATGCCCACGAGCGCCGTGGAGCTCGGGGCATGCTCGGCATCGCCCTGGACGTGCAGGCCGAAGCGGCCTGCCGTCTTCGCTTC
>JAGQIY010001257.1 GCA_020430865.1 Myxococcales bacterium | reverse complement strand
GAGACGACGACGAAGCCGCGCTCGGCGAGCTCGTCTTCGTCGGGTGGCTCCCAGAGGTCGCTAGCCAGCTCGAAGAACGCGGGCGGCACTTCCACGTGAAACGTTTCCCCGCGGTCTACGTTGCGCTGAAGGACTCGCGCGCGGCGCACGGCGCGGGGCGCGTCAATCAGGTACGGCTTGAGCTCGAGCCCGGCAGCGTCGACGCGGGCGTAGTAGGCGTTGCGCTCCTCACGGCGGATCAGCCCCAGCTCGAGCACGACGTCGACGCCGAGGAGAGAGAGCTCCTCGGTTTGCTCCCAGATCAACCCGAGGCAGCGCTGGGTGCGCTCCACGTACCAGGCGATGCGGCCGTCCTCGGGACGTGGGTCATCGCCGAAGAGCCGCGCCATCCAGTCGTCCAGCGTGAGGCGCAGCGCGCGCTGTTCGTTCGCCAGCTGACGGCCGTAGGTCGACTTCCCCGCTCCGACGGGGCCAAGCAGCAGGTGGAGCATCCTGGAGTTGTACCTCACCCCCAAACGATCCTGGCCCTGACGCAGACGCTATCGACCCCCAACCACAACAACAACGACATCTCGTCATGCACCGATATATCGTTTACGCGCAACAGCGATATATCGGTGATCAGGCGCGTACCTCGCCCAAACTGCAGCGAATAGTGCGTTTTGACCTGGTACGCGATTCGCTAGGGGAGCGGGACTACCCAAGCGAGCAGAAGGAGGAGAGAGATGACGACTGAAAGCAAGTGCCCGTTCCACACGGCGGGCGGGGGAACCCAGAACCGCGACTGGTGGCCGAACTCACTCCGACTCGACTTGCTGCACCAGCACCCGGCGGAGTCCAACCCCATGGGGCAGGACTTCGACTACGCCGAGGCGTTCGAGAGCCTCGACTTTTCCGCGTTGAAAAAAGACCTGGAAGCGCTGATGACCGACTCCCAGGAGTGGTGGCCCGCAGACTTCGGTCACTACGGTCCCTTCTTCATCCGCATGGCCTGGCACGCGGCCGGGACCTATCGCGTCGGCGATGGCCGCGGCGGCGCGGGCAGCGGGCAGCAGCGCTTCGCTCCGCTCAACAGCTGGCCGGACAACGTGAGCCTGGACAAGGCGCGACGCCTGCTCTGGCCCATCAAGCAGAAGTACGGGCGCAAGATCTCCTGGGCGGATCTGATCGTGCTGACGGGCAACGTCGCCCTCGAGTCCATGGGTTTCAAGACCTTCGGCTTTGGTGGCGGGCGTGAAGACGTCCACGAACCGGACCAGAGCGTCTACTGGGGCCAAGAGAGCACCTGGCTCGGGGGGGAGAAGCGCTACACGGGAGAGCGCGACCTCGAGAACCCACTGGCAGCCGTGCAGATGGGACTGATCTACGTGAACCCCGAAGGTCCCAACGGGGATCCCGATCCGCTGGCGGCGATCACCGACACCCGCGAGACCTTCGCGCGCATGGCGATGAACGACGAGGAGACCGTGGCGCTGATCGCCGGTGGTCACAGCTTCGGAAAGACTCACGGCGCAGCACCAGCAAGTCATGTCGGGCCCGAGCCCGAGGCCGCTCCCATCGAGATGCAGGGTCTCGGCTGGAAGAACAGCTTTGGCAGTGGCGTCGGCAAGGATGCGATCACGAGCGGGCTCGAGGTGACCTGGACGACGACGCCCACGAAATGGGGCAACGGCTTCTTCGAGAACCTGTTCAAGTACGACTGGGAGCTGACCAAGAGCCCTGCAGGCGCGTATCAGTGGGTTGCGAAGGATGCGGAGGAGACCATCCCCCACGCGTTCGAAGATCGGAAGATCAAGCCCACCATGCTGACCACGGATCTCACGCTCAAGCTGCATCCCGACTACGAGCCGATCTCGCGCCGCTTCTACGAGAACCCCGACCAGTTCGCCGACGCCTTCGCTCGCGCCTGGTTCAAGCTCACCCACCGCGACATGGGTCCGAAGTCTCGCTACCTCGGTCCCGAGGTGCCCGAGGAAGACCTGCTCTGGCAGGACCCCATCCCTGAGGTCGATCACCCGCTGGTGGACGCCAACGACATCGGTGCGCTCAAGGCGAAGCTGCTCGGCTCTGGCTTGTCGATCAGCCAGCTCGTGACCACGGCCTGGGCCGCGGCCGCGAGCTTCCGTGGCTCGGACAAGCGCGGAGGCGCGAATGGTGCACGGATCCGCCTGGCTCCCGCCAGGGACTGGGAAGTCAATCAGCCGGAGCAGCTCGGGCGCGTGCTGCCCGTCTACGAGAAGGTCCAGAGCGAGTTCAACACCGCGGCTAGCGGCGGCAAGCGGGTGTCCCTCGCGGATCTGATCGTGCTCGGTGGCTGCGCCGCGGTGGAGCAGGCGGCGAAGAACGCAGGCCACGAGGTGACGGTACCGTTCACGCCAGGCCGCATGGATGCCTCTCAGGAGCAGACCGATGCCGAGAACTACGATTACCTGAAGCCGGTCGCCGACGGCTTCCGCAACTTCCAGCAACGGGCATACTCGGTGAAGGCGGAGGAGCTGCTGGTGGATCGGGCGCAGCAGCTCACGCTGACGGCACCCGAGATGACCGTCCTGATCGGCGGGCTCCGCGTGCTCGGTGCCAACCACGGCGGGAGCAGGCACGGTGTCTTCACGCACAAGACAGACACACTGACCAATGACTTCTTCGTGAATCTGCTCGACATGGGCACCGAGTGGAAGCCCACCAACGACGACGCGGACGTCTTCGAGGGTCGCGATCGCAAGAGCGGCGATCTGAAGTGGACCGGTACCCGCGTCGATCTGGTGTTTGGCTCGAACTCGGTGCTGCGCGGCCTCTCCGAGGTCTACGGAAGCTCCGACGCGGAAAAGAAATTCGTCACGGATTTCGTCGCTGCTTTCGCCAAAGTAATGGACCTGGACCGCTTCGACGTGAGGTGAGCCGCTAGCGGCAAGAGCGACCCACACGGCGCTTCAGACAGCGCTTCAGACGGCGCTCCACCCACTGCGCCCCGGCCGTCCCGTGCCTCCAGCACCGGACGGCCGCCTTTCGGGCCGCGGCTCAGCGGCGAACCGGGAGCGTTGACCCACCTCCCGAAACTCACCTACGTTCGCTGCCTGGAGCTTGGATGAAGCGGACGCGTGTCTCGGGAGTGCTGTGCTTGGTGCTGTCCTTTCCTGCCACCCTCGACCGTGGTGACGGACTCGGTCGAGCGCGCCGCGGGCTGGCGTGATCTCGCG
>JAGQIY010001256.1 GCA_020430865.1 Myxococcales bacterium | reverse complement strand
GCAAGGCCACCGTTACGTACCCGCACCGCGGGCAGCAGAGGTGATAGCCGACGAGGCCGCTTCCAGGGTTCTGGGGGACTCGGCGAGCCTGTCCGCGCTCGAGCTCGCACGGCCGGCGGCTGGTGGTCTGGAGCTTCACGAGCCACCCCGCAGCACGATCGCGCCTCGCGCTCGGGCTCGAACCTCGACGCCGGTTTCAACGGGCGACATGACGATGTCGTGGCGGTGAGCACACGAATCGCAGACGGCGAACACCAGCACACCGTTGCGCCAGAGTGTGGTCGTCTCCTCCAGACCCTGAAGCGCCTTGCACATCCGGCAGGCGATCACGCCGCGCGCCGCATCGAGCTGGACTTGCTTGAGCCACGCCCGCTGCATGGGATCCTCGTTCATGGCGAGGACTCCTGCCGGAACCACGATTCGAACTCGGTCGCGGGGACCTCGATGCGCTCGGCGTCCCCCTGCACGTAGCGACGTGCGAGATCGAGTCGCGAGCTGGCAAGACGGTCCTCTTCCGCTTCGAGCTCGCCGCGCAGTCGAACGAGGGAGCGCGCATCGTCGAGGAGCGTTCCTTTCGTGGAGCGGGCGCGCAGATCTTCGACGCCGGTCTGGATCCCGGCGAGGGTCAGCGTGATGGGACGCTTGGTCCAGTCGTCGCCGATCTTCCGGAACTCGCGGTTGAAGATGTCGCCGGCGAGCGCCCGCCCTTCCTCGGGTGTGAGCACGCCGACGCGCACGAGCTTCTCGACCATCTCGGTCATGCGCTCGGGGTCGCGGGTCACCGGCGTCTGCGAGCGGAACCGCCAGAAGCGGATGCCCATGTCGGCGAGCAGCCGGCGGTTCATCAGGAAGTCGAACTCGTCGCGCTCGGGCTGAAAGACCTGGTCCTCGGCGAAGCGCAGTGCCGACTCGGCGGTGGCGCGGTTGAAGTCCTTGCTCTCGCCGCGTAAGAGTCTCGGCAGGCGGAACGCGCTACCGACCTTGTCAATGTTGCGTTCGTCGTAGACCTGAAAGAGCGCGTCGTGTTGCTGGGCATCGGTGAGCGGTCGAAGCTCGATCTTGGCGCGGGCTTGGTCGCCGGTTCCGCCGCCCTCGGCCTCGAGGATGAGCACCTTGTGGAAGTTGGCCTTGCCTTTGAGGTTCTCCTCGATGAAGCGCTCGATGCGAGGCACCGACGCGTCGGAGAGCCGACCACCCGAGACCAAGAGCGCCAGGGGCGGCACGCTCTTGTTCTCGAAGTAGAGGAAGTTCACCTCCTCCATCTGGCGCGAGCCGAGGACCGAAAGCAGCGTGCCAACCCACCGCGGCACCCCGTAGGGCGAACGCGGCGAGTGGATCGCGAAATGGAGCAGCTCGGTGGCGGCCCCGTCGCTCGCGTCCACGCCGGCCAGGGCCTCGGCGCTGTCGAACACCTGCCCCGTACGGCGGGAGACCACGCGCGGGTCGCCGAACGACTTGAAGAAGACCCGGTCGGTGCCCTGGATCTGCACGTAGCGCCGCAAGCGATGGCGCATGGTCACCGTGTCGAGGCTCACCGGCGAGACGCGGATTCGGTCTTCGACCTCGGTGGGTGAACGGTCGAGGGGCAGGAGCCGCACAGTGAACGACGGCACGTAGACGAGACGCGCCACCTCGCCTCGGCCGTCGCGGAGCACTTCCCAGAACGCGTTGCCGCAGACCTCGAGATCCTGTCGCGTGCGCCGGCGCAGGTCGACGAACGAGTGGTCGAAGCAGCAGAAGTCAAAGAACGACTCGAGGCGTGCTCGCTCCACGCGGGCGAGCTGCTGAAGCTCACGCTTGCGCGCCGCCACCTCGTCGGAGGTTGGCTCGATGCTCGATACCGGGCCGAGCTCGCCGCGATCGCGGGCCACGGCACGTTCGAGATAGATCGCGTTGGCCACCCGCTGGTCGGCGTCGTCGGCCTCGAAGTCGATGGCCGGATCGAAGCGGTGCCCGAAGCCGTCGATGTTCGTGGCGTAGGCATCGACGTTCTGCCGCAGCGAGTTCGAGTGCTCCAGCAGCAGGCACAGTGCCTCGGGGTCATAGGGTGGGCAGAGGGCCCCAGAGGCCGCGAAGGCTTCGGTGAGGTCCTCGCCGCCCGGGCGGCTCGCAGGGTCACCAGCGCGAGCGCCGACGACGACCGCCTTGAGGATGGTCTGCAGCCGCTCTTCGGCCTCGTGCACACGAGCGGCCTCGGTCACGTGGACTCCTCGGCGTAGGCGACGAGGCCCTTCGGTCCGAACGAAACCGAGCGGATCACGCGACCACGCTCGCTCACCGCCGCGCGCACGGCGTCACGCAGCCCGTCGGTCGTGGGCGCGTTCACCGAGAACGTCTCGGCCGGCTTGGGAGGCCCAGCCGGGGCCCGGTCCTTGGTGATGATGAACAGCCTGACGGCGCGCTGCATGGTGTCCTCCGGTGGAAGCGGAGGGTCGGCGTGCGACTCGCCTTTCGGAGACCTTCTGCACCGGAGGACCTGGGCGAGCCGCACGCCTCGCCTCCGAAGGAGCAAAGCGACCTGGCGGCGCCGCGGGGACGAGGCTCGTGCTCACCATCGCCATCGAAGACCACCGAGCGCTCCGTAGTCCGGCTGCCAACGGCCGAACGGATCGCGAGCGACGCCGCCCCAGCCCTGAGCGAAGGCCGACAGCGCGCCGGTGATGCGATGGGCGTAGTCGAGCCCGCCGCCTGCAGCGTCCGGCTTCACGTAACCGAAGAGGTCGAGGTGTCCGTGGCCCGGAGAGTACGCGCCGGCCCGATCGAGCCCTCGGCTCAGGCCGGCGTCGATGCCAAAGGGCGCGTGGTCTCCACGGCGGGCTTGGGCGTGGTCGAGGTCGACACGGCTCGCTCGGTCAGCCGCAGATCATGCACCGCGGCCTCGACCTTCGAGCCGAGGAAGCTGTCGAGCGCGCCACCCGAGAGGCCGAGCACCTCCGTGAGCACGCGGATGCCCTTGGTCCCGAGGTAGCTCTTCACGTTGGAGACCGCGGCATCCTTGATGCGCTGCTTCTCGGCCTCGCTGATCTTGCCGTCGGCCGTCGCTGCCTTGATCTCGGCGACGACAGTCTGCTGCAAGTCCTTCACCGCGGTGATCACGGCATCATCGAGCCGCACGAGCACGCCGCGCAGGTACTCGCTCTCGACCTTGCTCCGAATGAAGCTCGCCAGCTTGGCAGCTGCCCAGGTCAGCGCAGCGACCAGCACCGGCGAAACCACCTGCAAGGCCGTGAGCGCAACATCGGTGAAGTCCATCGCATGCCTCCCGGGCGGCACACGAGGCACGCCCAGGTGGGCAAAGCGTGGGATGGGCTCGGCGGGGACAGCGGTTCTGGGATCCTCGCGACGCTACTCGGAAAGCCCCTTCCAGGGCTCGCCGGGCAGGTGCGCGACGAGCTTCTCCAGTACCGCGTCCATGGCGACGTCGAGATCCCAGCCGAGGCCGGGACGTAGGAGGGGATCGATGTCCGACCGAAACAGCGGCGCGGTTCGCTTCTCGTGCAGGTTCGCTTCGAACTGGGCGCGGCTCACCGCCTGTCCGCCCTCGGTCATGTACCTGTCGAAGCACGCGAGGAGCCTGGGTGGATCGATGATGCCGCGCTCCAGCGCCAACCACAGATCGAAGAGGTCGCGCCCCTTCTTGCGCTGGTAGAGCGCTCGCAGCTTGGTCGCGAGCAGCTCGTCGATCGCGAACGTGTTGACCTCGGCCGCGCCCGAGAACCAGCTGCTATCGACCCGGAATGGCATCCGCACGAGGCCGAGCTCGGAGAAGTGCTCGCGCGAGTTGATCTCGATCTTCAACCGGAGGCGAAGCGGCGGGACGTCCTCCGACTCAAACCGGTAGAGCAGATTCACGCGGCCCTCTTTGAGAACGCGTCGTGGCGTGCCGAGCCATGGGTCGAGCACACTTCGAACGCGGTCGAGCGTGTCGCCGATGGGCTCGGCGCGCGTCTGTACGAGATCGATGTCTTCGGAGTAGCGGGCTGCCGGTGTGAGGTAGAGCTTGAAGAGCGCGGTTCCGCCGCGGAACGCCAGGCTATCCGCAAGCCCGTCGGCGCCGAAGATATCCACGAGCGCCCGGCTGATGATGAGGTCCTGCTCGACCCACGCGTTCTGGGTCCAAGGTGCGTGGCTGCGCCACTCGGTGATGTAGGCCGCCGGGATCACAGGTCGGGCTCCACTTGCACGTTGATCGAGACCTTCCAGCGAGCATCGCCAGGGCACCCCGCTGCCGTCGCCGACGGGGCGAGAGCGACCGGGAACGGATTGCGTGCCTGCACCACCGGTTCCAGCGCTGCCGCCAGCTCGGATGCCTCCACGAGCGTGAGCAGGTAGCCAAGCCGCTGCACCCACGCGAGCGGTACGCGACGCGCCTCGGCGATGAGGGCCTCTGCGTCGAGCGACTCGGCGAGCTCGGCCAAGACCGTCGCCACGTTGTTCAGACCGCCAGCATGCTCGGGATAGCCGACCAGCTCGTGAGCCGTGGCGGCAGCGGAGGCGATTCGGATGACGCCTCGCGGGGTGTTGCGCTCGACGATGGGCGTCTCGACCATGTCGTTCCTGGAGATGAACTGGACGTGAACCTCGCCGCATGCAATCGGGCGCCGCCGCCGCGGCACCATCACCTGGAACCGCTGAGGCTTCTGGTGCGCGGCACCGTGGTAGGCGGCAGCGCTCAGCAGGGCCACGTAGTAGGACTCTCCAAGATGTTGCATCAGCTGCGGGATGAAGTGCTCGGCCGGCAGACACCCGAGACGCCGGTACTCGGGAGGGACCACGACGTGGAACCCGCGATGGGGATCCGCGATCTCCCCCTTCGCCTTGAGCCGCCGAAGCGCCGCCTGCGTCGCGGACAGCGAGCTGCCCAGCGCCTTGGCCGCCTCCTCCGTGGAGAAGTGGTATCGACCTCGGCTCTGGAGGTCATCGATGAAGCTGCTCGCCGACGGCATAAAGTCCTTAGAGGCAAAAACTAACACAATCCGTTGCCTGACGCGAGCGAGGACTTGGGCAATAAAGGTCCGTAGAGGCAAAAAGCGATACTTTCCATCGCTTTCCGCGACTATCGACTCAACCCCGGACCGGGCGCCGTTCTGGGCGACGGAAAGTGTCGCCACATACAGCGTGGCCCTCGACGCCCTGGCGCACGGCCTCTGCGCGGATCGCTCGTAGCGGGCCAGCCTAGCCAACTTCCCGCACCCCGATCTCCGTCCCGGTCCTCGGTGCCGGGCCGCGCTCCTTCTGGCAGGCGAGCGCGATGGCCCAGAAGCGGTCGACGTGGCCGCCTCGGGTTGTGCGCTCGGCGTCGAAGCTGACCTTGCCGGAGGCGAGGACACGCCGCTTGATGGAG
>JAGQIY010001255.1 GCA_020430865.1 Myxococcales bacterium | reverse complement strand
TCAAGCAGCGTTTGGTCGCGCTGGATCTGATCCCTGAGGATACGCGAGCCAGCTTGGCGCTGGCGCTTGGCGGCACCAGCGTGCGGCTGACGGACCTGACGAACGCGTACGCGACTCTGGCCAACGACGGGATTCACGCGCGCTGGACACTGCTGGAAGGGCAGAGTGAGCGCGGGTCGCAGCGCGTGTTCTCCGAGCACGATGCCCGCGCCGTGCTGGCGATGCTCTCCGACCCGAAGACCCGGGAACTGGAGTTCGGCGTCGAGACGCCCTTCGGCAGCGATGGATTCGGAACCACACTCGCAGGGAAGACCGGCACGTCGCAGTCGTTCTGTGACAACTGGGCGGTCGTCGTCACGGCGCGCTTCAGCGTCGGAGTCTGGATTGGGAACTTCGACGGCACGCCGCTGCACGGACTCCTCGCCATGCGGGGCGCCGCGCCTCTGGCCCGCTCCATCGCGCTGTCCCTGCCGAGCGGCGGAACGCCAAGCTGGCGCGAGATCGCCAAGGCGCCCCAGCCCAGGTCTGACTGGTCAGTGCTCGCTCGACGCCCACTCCTCGAGCAACCGAGCCCCGGAGCGCGCTTCCGCATCGATCCGCTATTGCCCCGGCGCGCCCTTGCGCTGGAGCTCCGGGCCACGCCCAGGCCAGGTCTGAGAGCTCGCTTCGAGGTCGACGGCAAGCCGCTGGAGGGCGGCACCTTCCGCGCGACCTGGCCCCTGACTCCTGGCGACCACACCGCGCGCGTCGATCTGCTCGACGCGGCCGGGCACGTCGTCGAACGCTCCACGGACCATGATTTCCACGTGGAAGGAACATGAGCATGCGAACCAACAGCCTGTGGACCCTGAGCCTCGCGCTCTGCTTCCTGGGGTGCGAGACCAGTCCCACCAACGAGTCCATCGACGGCGTGCAGGAGGAGCTACTGCCTGCCACCAGCCAAGAGCAGAACCTCCCGCCGCCGAGCATCAATATGCCAACGGGTCAGGTCGTGCTAGGGCCCGCAGGCAAGCTGCCGATCTTGATCAAGGGCGTGGAGAGCGCCCGGCTGCGGGTGGTGCCGATCAGCACCGCCGAGTTCACCCACGTGAGCAAGTACGTGGGCGACCACGGCCCCTTCGAAGACGTGCTCGGGAAGCTCGGACGCCAGTTCTCTGCGCGCGCAACCACCCGCGTCGTGGCCGCCGAGGATCCGCGCCTCGAGACGCGCGTCGAGCTGGACCCCTTCGTCGCGGTCAAGGGACCCGGGGGCAAGCGCGCCGAGCTGCTGTTCGTCGTGCTCGAGGCTCCGGGAACCTACAGCAGAGCCAGCGTCGTTCAGCGTGGCGGCCTGGCGAGCTTGCTGAAGCTCGGCGCTCAGAGCGGCCTCGTCTGGGTCACGCGCACGAGTGACGGGAAACCTCAAGCCGCAGCGCGGGTGACGATCACCCAGGGTCAGAGCGTGCGCTTCACCGGCTACACGGATACCTCGGGGATCTTGAAGTTGCCCGCGCGCTCCCGGCTCTACCTGCCGAGCGCCAACAAGGACGCCGAGCAGCCGCTGGTGGTGCGCGCGGAGACCAGCCACGCGCTGGCCCTGCAGAGCGAGCGCTGGAGCGACGGCGTGGACACCTGGAGCTACGGTCTCCCCAGCTCCTACTGGGAGGACGCCGAGGGTCTGCGCGGCATCGTCACCGCGGAGCGCGGGATCTTCCGCCCCGGCGAGACGGTGAACCTGCTCGGCGTCCTGCGCAAGCGCGACAGCCGGGGCAAGCTGCAGGTGCCGCGCGGCGCGTTCGAGCTGAGCGTTCGAGATCCCGACGGAAATGAGGTCCTGAAGAAGACGCTCCGACCGACCCGCTTCGGCACCTTGCGCTCTGACCTGAAGCTACCCACGAGCTCCCGCCTTGGCAGCTACCACGTGCGCCTCGCCTCGGGGAAGGGCGATCTGAGCAGCACGTTCGAGGTTGGCAAGTACCGCGCCGCGCACTTCGAGGTGAAGCTCGGCGGCACCCTCGATGAGGCCGAAGGCGGGACCCTGGTGCTGCCAGTCAGCGCGAACTACCTGTGGGGCGCCCCGGTCAAGCGCGGCAAGGTTCGCTACTCGATCAGTACCAGGCAGCACCAGAGCTACAACGACGCCGGATTCAGCTTCGGCAACGGCTCCGGGACGAGCTCCGTCCAGCGCATCGACGCCGACCTCGAGCTCGACGAACAAGGCAACGGCAAGATCCAGATCAGCCCCGATCTAATCCGCGAGGAACAAATTTCGCAGACCATCGATCTGGTGATCAACGCCGACGTCAGCGACGCCGGGGGCGACAGCGTCAGCACCCAGGTCGCGATCCCGCGCGCCACCGGCAGCGCCGCGGTCGGGCTGAAGAACGACAGCTGGGCCGTGAACCCGACGCGCGGCTGGGACATCGAGGTGCTAGCGCAGAAGCCGGACGGAGCGCCTGCAGCGGGCAAGGCGATCGAAGTCACGCTGCATCGTCGCTACTGGAAGAGCTACACCGAGGAGACCAGCTACGGCAGCCGCTACCGCGGGGGCTGGGAGGAAGACGTCGTGGAGACCAAGCGCGTGAAGGCCAGCGCGACCGCCTCGCGCGTCCACTTCGCGCTGCCGGCGGGGGGAGACTATCGCGTAGAGGCTCGCATCGCAGGCGAGCAGGCCTACGCGGAGACGCGGGTGTGGGCGTACGGCGGCGGCGCCTACGGCGCTGCGGACAACAATCCGCGGATGTCCATCCAGGCAGACAAGCAGAGCTACGCTCCCGGAGATACCGCCAAGCTGTTCGTGGCTTCACCCTTCGCGAAATCCACCGCGCTGGTGACCCTGGAGCGCGAAGGGATCATCAGCGCCTACACCACGGAGCTGAAGGGCGCCGAGCGCCCGGTCGAGGTGCCCCTGGCCGCTCGGCACTTGCCCAACGTCTTCGTCTCGGTGGCCGCCGTATCATTCAGACAGAACCGCGGCGGACCATCCGCAGGCGCACCTTTCCGTATGGGATATACGAACCTCGAGGTGAGTCCGGAGGAGCGACGGCTGAAGGTCGAGCTGAAGCCACTGAAGCAGATCTACGAACCTGGCCAAGAGGCGTTGGTCGATGTGCTGGTGAAGGATCAGGCTGGTCACCCGGCGTCGGCCGAGGTCACGCTCTGGGCAGCGGACGAGGGCGTGCTGATGCTGACCGGCTATCAGACGCCAGATCCCTTCGCGCCGCTCTATGCCGAGCACGACATCGACGTCCGCAGCTCGAGCAGCTTGATGCGCTTCGTGTCTCCGGACCCGCTCTACTGGGACAACACCGGCGGCGACTACGGCGGGGGTGGGGGTGAGGGTGCGTTTCGTTCACGCTTCCTCGGCACCGCGTTCTTCTCCAAGCGCGGGGTGGTCACCGACCGCTCTGGCAAGGCCCGCGTCAAGCTACCGCTTCCCGACAACCTCACTCGCTGGCGCGTGATGGCGGCGGCGGCCGACGCGGGCCAGCGCTTCGGTCGCAGCGAAGCCAGCATCACCACCAAGAAGCGGGTCCAGGTGGTCCCCGCGCTGCCCCGCTTCCTGACCGTTGGCGACACCGCGGATCTCGGCTTCGTGGTTCACGAACAGGCGGGCAAGGGTCGGCCGGCGAAGTTCCGCCTGAGCCTGGAGTCCGGCTCCAAGAGCCAGATGCCAGCGAGCATCGACGGTGAGAGCCAGCGCGAGTTCGACCTCACCCCCGACGGCCAGCGCGCCCTGAAGTTCCGCGTGAAGGCCGAGCATCCCGGCGACCTCGTGGTCAAGGCGCGGCTCGAGGCGGGCGCGGATCAGGACGCCGTGAAGGTGACGATCCCGGTGCAGCCGAGGCTGCCCTACACGAAGCTCTTGGTCGGAGATGGCAGGATCGAGAAATCGGCCAGCGTCGCGATCAAGATGCCAGACAGCGCGCAGAGCGGCGTCGGCAGCCTGGAGCTGTCTCTCTCGTCTTCGGTCCTGGCGTCCCTTCAAGGTGGCATCGATTCCCTGCTGGAATATCCGCACGGATGTGTGGAGCAAACGACCTCGCGCCTCATTCCCCTGGTCATGCTCGAGGAGCTGATGCGACGCTCCGGAGATAGCCGCCTCTCGGGTTCAGCGCATCACAGGCGCATGGACGCGGCGATCGCCCACGTCCTGGAGCACCAGAATCAGGACGGCGGCTTCGGGCTCTGGCCGAGCTCGGACTCCGAGGGCTTCCTCACCGCCTATGCGCTGTGGGGCCTGACCACGGCGAAGAGCCATGGCTACTCGGTTGCTCGAGGTATAATCGAGCGCGGCTTCGGTTACCTGAAGCAGCACATGGAGGACGGCGACGACATGCACGGACAGTTCTCGAGTCTGGAGACGAAGCCCTTTGCTGCGTTCGTCTTCGCAGACAGCTCCCGGGAAGACAGCGGACTCGGCAAGCGCCTGGCCGGCACGCAGGGGCTCTCCCGCTTCGCCGCTGGGCTGCTCGGCACCGCGCTCGCGAGCAAGCCAGAGGGCTCGGCCCTCGTCTCCGCGCTCGAGCAAGCCAGGCAGACGACGCCCGGTGGAGGCGCGCTCGTCCCGGAGTTGAAGGAGCTGGACACCTTCTCCTACGGCAAGGACCTGCGCTCGACGGCGATCAGCGTGCGGGCGCTGGTCGACGCAGGCAAGCTGGCGCAGGCCGAGCCGCTGGTGCTGGGCGTACTGAGCAAGCGCGCACCCGACGGCAGCTGGGGGACCACCTACAACAACCTCTGGGCGCTCTACGCGCTGACGAGCTACGCGGAGCACTCCGCCGGCGACGGGCGTGGGCTCGTCGACGTGTTCCTTGGAGACAAGCGGATCGGCAGCGCCACGCTTGACGCGACGCATCCCACTCGGCGCTTCGAGATCGACGCGAGAGACCTGCCTGCGCCGGGCAAGACCCTCGCGTTGCGGCTGGAAGCACGGGGCGGCACGCCCCGCTACAGCGCGCTCCTGCGCTTCGTCGACACGGAGCTGGGCAAGCAACCCGAGGAGCACGGCCTGACGGTGACCCGCACACTCCTCGACGCCGAGACCTCCCAGCCAGTGACGGACGTCAAGCAAGGGCAGCTATTGAAGGTCCGGCTGTCGGTCTCGAGTCCACAGCCGCGCGCTCAGATCGCGGTGCAGGACGCGCTTCCCGCAGGCTTCGAAGCCATCGACACGCGACTCAAGACAGCGACCCGAGCGGCGGACGTCGACGGCAGCTGGATCTGGAACTGGCGTGAACTCCACGACGAGCGCGTGACGTTCTTCGCCGACTGGTTCCCCGCAGGGACTCGCGAGGCGGAGTACCTGGTGCGCGCGACTCGGAGCGGACGCTTCGTACGTCCGCCTGCGCGAGCAGAGGCGATGTACGACCCCGCGGTGTGGGCCTTCTCCACCTCGCAGAGTCAGACCGTGCGCTGACGAAGCAATCGACAAGTCGAGCGGTGGGTACTAGCGTGCTCCCTGCGCCGGGCGGCGTGGGGAGCATTCTTCTGGAGACGCATGGCGCGAAGTGAGCCGAAGCAGCTCGTTGGCTGGCGCGAGTACGTCGCGCTGCCTGACTGGGACATCGGGGGTGTGCTGGCAAAGGTGGACACCGGCGCCAGGACCAGTTCGCTGCACGTCGAGCACATCCGTGAGCTACCGAGCGGGCGCTTGGCCTTCGACGTGGTGCTGGACCGCAGCGGTCGCTTCAAGCACGTGATTGCAAGTCCCGTGCGCGTCAGCCGGGTGCGGCCATCCACAGGGCAGCTCCAGCACCGGCACGTGGTGCTCACGACCCTGCGCCTCGGAAGTGTGACGAAGCAGATCGAGCTCTCCCTCGTCTCTCGAGGTGACATGTTGTGCCGCATGTTGATCGGACGCACGGCCCTCGAGCGCGACTTCCTGGTGGACGTGTCGAAACGCTACCTGTGCGGCAAGCCTGGCGGTATGAAGCGCCCCCCTCACCCCCAAAAGAAGAAACCCAGCTAGCGTCCGTGGCGCACCTCGGTGATCAATTGGGCAACGCGCCCGCGCCAGGCGCCGATCCCAGTCGCTCGTGAGCCCGCCGCGGACCGAGCGCCCACTGTCCTCGCCATCCTCAGAACGGGCACCGCCAAGGTCTGTCGCGATGAAGATCGCCATCCTCTCCCGAGCTCGAGACTCGTACAGCACGCGTCGCCTGAAGCGCGCCGCTCAGCAGCGTGGCCACAAGGCGCTGGTGCTCGACACGACGAACTTCGCCATCTCCCTCGAGCGCGAGCACCCGGAGCTGTACTTCAGGAGCAAGCGCCTCTCGACTTACGACGCGATCATCCCCCGCGTCGGCGCGAGCATCACCTACTTCGGAACCGCGGTCGTGCGGCAGTTCGAGCAGATGGGCGTCTTCTGCCTGAACTCCAGCAACGGCATCAGCAACAGTCGCGACAAGCTGCGTTCACTGCAGATGCTGAGCCGTCATGACATCGGCATCCCGCCGACCACGTTCGTGCGCGATCGAAGTGACATCCTGCCAGCCATCATCCGCGTCGGCGGCGCGCCGGTGATCATCAAGCTGCTCGAGGGCACCCAGGGCGTTGGCGTGATCCTGGCGGAAACGATGAAGGTGGCGGAGGCCATCATCGAGACCTTGCACAGCGCCAAGCAGAACGTCCTCATCCAGGGTTTCGTCTCCGAGAGTCGCGGCAAGGACATCCGCGCCTTCGTCGTGGGCGATCGCGTGGTGGCGGCGATGCGCCGCGTGGCGCAGGGGAGCGAGTTTCGCAGCAACGTCCACCGCGGCGGCAAGGCGGAGCTGGTCGAGCTCGAGCCGGAGTACGAGCGTACGGCGGTGCGGGCCGCTCAGATCATGGGCCTCAAGATGGCGGGCGTGGACATGCTCGAGGGACACGACGGCCCGAAGGTGATGGAGGTCAACTCTTCACCCGGCCTCCAGGGTATCGAGACCGCGACCAACCTCGACATCGCGGACACCATCATCCAGTACATCGAGGATCAGGTCGCGTTCCCGGAACTCGACCTGCGTCAGCGCCTGACCGTGACCAAGGGCTATGGCGTCGCGGAGCTGATGGTGCCCAAGGACTCCGAGCTCGTCGGCAAGTCCATCGACGCCTGTGGACTGAGGGAGAAGGACATCGTGGTGCTCAAGCTGGAGCGCCGAGACAAGCTGATCCCGAACCCCAAGGGCAGCCGGGAGCTGAAGGCTCACGATCGCTTGCTGTGCTTCGGCAAGCTGGAAGAGATGCGCGCCCTGCTGCCGAAGCGCAAGCGCCGCCGCTCGCGCAAGCTACGCAAGCAGGATCTCCCAGGGGCGACGATCCAGCCACCTCCCGATCCCGAGTCGTAGCCCTCGCCGATCGCCCTGGCGGACGGGCTCGACGGGCTAGAGCCAGTGCCGACGGCGGAAGTAGAACAGCAGGCCCAGGCTCACGCTGAGCATCGCGCCGAGCGCCGCGAAATAGCCCCAGCGCCAGTGGAGCTCGGGCATGTAGTCGAAGTTCATGCCGTAGAGGCCCGCGATGAAGCTCAGTGGGATGAACACCGTGCTGATGATGGTCAGGAGCTTCATCACCTCGTTCAGGCGCTGTCCCTGGATGCTGTGTCCAAGCTCGACCAGGCCATCAGCGTTCTCACGCAAGGACTCGATCAGGTCGAGCACGCGCGCCACGTGGTCTTGGAGGTCGCGCAGGTAGGGGTTGAGCGAGTCGCCGATCAGGTCGACCTCGTCCCGGGCGAGCGACGCGGCGACTTCCCTCAGGGGCCAGACGACCCGACGCTGGGTGACCAGCTCGCGACGGATCGCGTAGACCTGCTGGATCGAAGCGCCGCTGGCCTTGCTCTGCACGACCTCCTCCAGCTCATCGATCTGGTCGTCCATATCCGCAAGGATATCGAAGTAGCCATCCACGGTGACGTCGATCAAGCGATATGCGAGGTAGTCCGCGCCTTGCTGGCGGATGCGACCGCGATCGGTGCGGATACGCTCGCGAAGCGCGTCGAAGACATCGCCGCGGTGCTCCTGAAAGGTGAGCACGAACCCTCGGCCGAGCACGATGGACAGCTGCTCGTCGATCACGCCCTCATCAGGCTGGCGGTGCAGCATCCGGAGCACGATGTAGGCGTAGTCATCGTAGCCCTCGAATTTCGGACGCTGCCCGACCGAGGCGATGTCCTCCAGCACCAGGTCGTGAAGCTCGAACAGCTTGCCGATCTCCTGGAGCACCTGGACGTCGTGCACCCCCTCCACGTCGAGCCACAGCACCTTGTTGGGGGTGCGCCTGATGCGCCCCACCGCCTCGGGACTCACCTCGCGCTCGGAGAGCCGATCGGAGTCGAACTCGAACGCTCGGATGCGAACCGGGTCGTCTCGCTCCTCGCCGGTGTAGACGATCGTGCCGGGCGGTAGGCCGCGCTTGGTCTCCGCAGCCTCGGTCGGGCGAACGTTGAGACTCAGTCCTCTGCCGACTCGCTGGGCGAGTTTTCGTACCCACCGGCCTTGTCCTCGATTCCCCATTCCTTCAGGCGGTACTGTATCGTGCGACGGCTGATATCCAACACTCGAGCCGCCTGGCTCGTCGATCCGCCTACTGCCTTGAGGGTCTGGAGGATGGCGAAGCGTTCGATCTCGGCCATGGTGACCCCCGGGATCATCAGCTTGATGCCGTTGTCCTGGGAGCTGGGCATGCTGAGCGGCAAGTCGGAGGCGCTCAGCGTGTCGCCCTCGGCGAGCACGACCGCCTGCTCCATGGCGTTCTCGAGCTCCCGCACGTTGCCGGGCCAGGGGTAGTCGACCAGCAAGCGCCGCGCGCTCTCATCGGTCGCCGCCGCGGGCCGCTCGTTCTCTTCAGCGAAGCGCCGCAAGAAGTGCTCTGCCAGCAGCAGGATGTCGCTCGGTCGCGCCCGCAGCGGAGGGACGTCGAGGCGCACCACGTTCAGCCGATAGTATAGATCCTCGCGGAATCTACCATCCGCCACCAGCGCCTTCAGATCCCGGTTCGTGGCGCCGATGATCCGCACGTCGACCTTCAACGTCTCGTTGCCACCGACCCGCTCGAACTCACGCTCTTGAAGGAAACGGAGGAGCTTCACCTGGAGCGGCATCGGGATCTCGCTCACCTCGTCCAGGAACAGGCTGCCGTTGTCCGCTTGCTTGAAGCGTCCCTCGCGCCGGGCGATCGCACCGGTGAAGGCGCCCTTCTCGTGACCGAAGAGCTCGCTCTCGAGCACCGAGTCCGCCAGCGCCGCGCAGTTGAGCCGTACGAAGGGGCCCTCGCGACGTCGGGAGTTGTAGTGCAGCGCGCTGGCGATCAGCTCCTTGCCGGTGCCGCTTTCCCCATGGATCAAGACGGTGGAGCGGGTCGGCGCGACATGGGCGACCTTGGTCAAGAGCTGCTGCATCAGCGGATGGTTGCCGAGGATGCGCTCGAAGGCCGCGAGGCTCAGGGTATCCTGGGCGACGCGCTCGAACCGCGCGGCACGCCGCGCGGCGCGCACCTTGTCGAAGGCGCGAGTCACCACGACGTCGACGCAATCAGCGGCGCTGTCTCGACCGATGAAGACGTCTGCTCCCGCCTCGAGCGCCGCGCGAGGGTGAGATGCGTCCGTGAGCAACGCCACGAAGCCAGCTCCGGGACAGCGGCGACGCGCGGCGCGCAGCGTCTGGAGGCCGGGCTCGCCCAGTGCGCCCAGGTCGATCACCAGCACCTCGGGATCGAGCTGTTCGATGCCCGATGCCAGGTGGTCGTCGTGGTCGAGCCGACTGAGGTCGTAGCCTTGCAGGCTTCGAGTCACTTCGGGTGAGACCCCGACAGCGAGCACACGAATCGCGGTCATCTCGGCGTCACTATGCCGAGAGCGGGCCGTGCTTGACCACGGGTTCGTGGCTTCCGCCGGATTTACCTGCGTGAGCGACTCGGGAGCGGCCTCGTCCAGGCTCACGCCTCAGCCCCCCTGCTTGGCTCGCAGACCTCGCTGAGCGGAGACCCTGGGGACCCGCGGCAACGCCGGCTGGGGTCGGAGGCCCGATGGGTGATCCTCCTCGACGGCGTCCAGCACGGCGTCCACCAGCCCCAGGGTGTCGTCGAGCGCACGCCCGAGTTCCTCGGCGCCGGCGAGGGTGCGCTGTCCATCGCCCGCTCGCGCGGCCGCCAGCACCCCGTCCCGCAGGCGCTTCACGCGCAGCAACTCAGCGCGGATCCGCTGCGCCACATCCAGAGATACAATCATGGCTTGGTCCTCGGTCGCGCATCGCTGGTCCTCACCCCCGAGCCGACACCCCAGTCCAATAAGCAGGTTTCGTGCCGTGAGGCGCCTGGCGCGAGGCCAGCGAAATGTGCGGCGCTTCAGCGTCTGCCCCGTGTCCTGGCAACGGAGCTTGCGCAGCGTGTGCACGGCCTGCGCAGGTCAAGCTCAGGCGCTGGCGGGCTTCTCCCCGACTCCCGCGCGACGGAACAGCACGAAGGAGAGATCATCCGGTTTGCCCGGCAGGTCCGCATCGGTCTCCTGCATGCGCTGGGTGCAGAGGCCGATCAGCGACTGGGCGCAGGCCGCCAGGGGCCCTGCGCGTACATGGCTCGCGACCTCTTGCTGGCGCAGGTTGTCGAACAGGCCATCGCTCGCCACGACCACGGTGTCGAAGCGCTTCAGCAGCCGGCGCGGACCAATCTCGATGCGCAGATCCGCGAACCCGATCAGGTTGTTCACCACGTTGAGGTCGCGGTGGATGAGCGCGTCCTCCTCGTCGATGAAGCCTGCCTCGACGGCGTAGGCCACGGGAGCGTGACTGAGGGTGACCAGCTTGAGCTTGCCCTGTCGGCCGGTCACCAGCACGCCGGAGTCCCCGGCGTGGTAGCTGCGCACCCAGTCGCGCCCAACCTCGGCGACGGCCAGCGTGGTCGCCGCGCCGATACCGAGGTTCATTACCGCGCGGTTAGCGGCTTCGAAGCCGTCGAGGATCGCGTCTCGACGGTTGCCCTCCCGAGACGTCTCCAGGGCTTGAGCCAGCGCTCGGACCGCGGCCTTGGAGGCGTCGGCACCTCCCGGGTGCCCCCCCGCTCCGTCCGCCACCGCGAGCACCACGGGGCCGCTCTCGTCGTCGAAGATCAAGAGGCTGTCCTCGTTCACGCGCTCGACGGGCACCGGGCTGGGTCGGGTGAACGCGCTCGCGACGCCGTGACTCAACGCAAACCCGACCGCGGCCGTCAACACCTCTGCGGTGTAGAGGCAGCGGGTCGTCACCGGCGTCGCCTCCCGCACCACGGGCAGAAGTCCCAGTAGTCGTCCAGGACACCCCAGCCGCAGCCCTTGCAGCGGTTGCCAGCGTGCACCTCCCACTTCTGCACTACCTTGCGATGACACCACGGGCAGTAGCGCATGAATGGCATCAGGCCTCCGGCACAGTGCTCGCAATGCGCCGTGTAGCGCTTGTCCGAGTATCTCCGCTCGGAAATTTGCTTGAACGCGGGCCCCCAGCAATAGGCGCAGTAGCGCCAGTCGGGTTTGCGTCCACGCCCGCAGCGTTGACAGCGCGCCTTGAACTCGGATGGTCCGGCGTACTTGGCGCGGCTCTTCCCACACCAGGGGCACCACAACATGCTCTCTGCCGTCGGGCCGTGGCACTGCTCGCAGTTGGCGCGAGTCTGCAGCGGCTTGCCGTAGCGCCGCAGGAACTCCTTCAAGCGCACGGTGCGCCACGCGCTGGGCGAGGCTAGCTTGCTGGAGGTGCGCTTCCTCTTCACGCCCGGCTTGAGCGCTCGAGATCGCAGTCGGCGAAAGGCGGCGAGCACCTTGGTCGCGTCCGCTGGTCGCTTCTTCTCGTCCACCTCCAGGCAGCGCCGCAACAGCTCGACGAAGTCGGGGTGGATCGTGGCGCGCAGCTTGGCGATGCCCGGGGGCGGCCACTTGAACGGCCACTCCGGCAACTCGCCGGTGAACATCCGGTACGCCATCAACGCCAGCGAGAAGACGTCGCTACGCAGGCTGGGCCGCCCGAGCGCCTGCTCTGGAGCGATGTAGCCGATGGTGCCGGAGCCGCTCAACGAGCGCGTGGCGAGCGCGATCTTGGCGATCCCGAAGTCGGTCAAGCGCACCCGATCCCCACGGAACAGGATGAAGTTCTCGGGCTTCAGATCGCAGTGGATGACCTTGTTCTTGTGCGCATGAGCCACTGCCTCGAGCATCTGCTCGAAATACTCGAGGGCGCGCTTGGCCGAGAGCCTTCGGGCCATGCGATCGCCGAGGGTCTTCTCACCGAGGGGGTAGGCGATGACGAACACACCATCGATTTGCTGAGCATTCTTCACCGGGAGCACGTTGGGATGATCCAACCGCGCAGCCAGTCGCACCTCATGGGTCACCTGGGCTTCACGCCCAGCGACCAGCTCTGCGCGAGGCACCTTGAGCGCCACACGGATCCCCTCGACGGTGTCCATTGCGCGATACACCGTCGCGAAGCCCCCCTCGGCGAGCTGGCGCTCGATGCGATACTTGCCCAGTCGCTGACGAGATCTGAGAGTGCCTTTGGCGGTCACTCCCACCTTCATACCATTCGTTGCGGGTGGGCGTGGCTGCTTTCGCGCCGCCTTCCCAGGATCCGCAGCCCCACATCCAGGCGCAGAAAGGCGAACATGGCCAGGCCGACCGCCAGGATCACGCCTACCACCAGGCGCTCATCATACTCTGCGCGCACGAACACGCGGGACACGCCCACCTGCGGCGGCTCCTGCGGGGCGATGGGCAAGCCGTAGCGCTCGGCGATCACCTTCACGTTCGAGAGGTGGATCACGGGCACACCATCCTGGGCGAAGCGCAGCATCACCGAGTCGATCGCGCCGTACGGCACGTCGGTGTTCAGGCCTGGCTTGAATAGCTTCTTCCCGACGTGAGTCCCCGTGGAGGCAGCGCCACCGCCGATGTTGATGTAGGCCTTGATCGGGCGATCCCCGGCTTGATCTCGGTAGATCTGCATGCGCTGGTCGACCGAGTCGGTGAGGTTCTTGGGGGTCAGCTTGTGTATGCCCCGGCGCTCGATCAGGGCATCGATCAGGTGGCGGCCCTCCGGCGACAGGCCGAAGCCACGATCGTCGATGCCTCCCCGAGACGCCGCCGTGGCGCGAAAGCTGATCAGCTTGGCGTCGAACAACACCTGCTCCATGTCGAGCCACATCAGCTCCACGTCGTTTGCTCCCCACTCGGAGGAGGCCGCGCTGGCGATCACGATGGCCTTGGCCTTCAGCACCTCCAGGGCCGCGTAGGTCGAGGCATTCAGGCCGGGAAACGAACCGCTCAGCCCGACCGCTACGACGTCGCCGTTTTCCACTCCCGCGCGCTTGAGCAGGTGCACCACGACCGCCGCGAAGTTCGGGTTCGTGCTGGTCTGCTTGCTCTCTATGTAGCCAGTGTTGGAGGTCACGGGGGTCACCGCGTGACCGATGAGGCCCGTACCAGCAGGATCCGACTCGCGGTCGATGGTGATGCCGCGGCGCTGCTTCTCTTCCTTGATCCGTCCCATCGCGGTTCGCGCCAGTTGCGCCGCCGCCAGCTTCTCCTTGTGGAATGACTGCTTTCGCTCCTGCGGGAAGGTCTCGACCAGGCTCAGACCGATCAAGGCCACGGCGGCAATCAGCGCCAGCGCCCGACGCGAGACACTCGGAGGACGCCAGTAGATCTTCTTCATGTCCCGAGCTCCAGACCGAGCAAGATGAGCGTCATGCGGACGAGCACGCTGGCCACGGTCATCGCGCTCAGGGTCTCGACGACTCCCTGCCGATCCAGCCAGATCGCGATCAGGCCGGGGATGATGTAGCCGACGGCACGTCCCTCGATGCCATGCACGAAGCTCAGCTGGGGAGCCACCCAACTGACCAGGATCCCCATCTGGAAGCCAACCAGGATCATCAGGACCGTGCGCCGTCGACCGAAGATCAGCACGAAGGCGCTCGCGGTGTGGACCACCAGGTAGGTCGCGAAAGCCGCCACCAAGGTGAGCAAGATGTCGACGGGGCGCGTGATGTGCAGGGCGATGTAGCCAGGCACGATCATCCCGCCCGCCGCGATCCCGAAAAGCTCCGCGAGGATCAGGCTCACGAACAGACCGACCCCGATCGACAGGGGTAGAAACTCTTCCATACTCCGCTAACTTCCGTTGGCCGCGTCTTGCGGCGGCGCGCGATTCGCAAAGAAGGACACCAGCGGCAGACCCTGCCCGCCGATGTTCCCCAGACCCACGATGAGCGCAGAGCGGCCACTCAGGCCGATCACGCGCTCGAATATCTCTTCCGTACGGTAACCCTCCACGAAGACGACCTTGGCGGGATCGCCGTGCCGCTCGAACGCGCGCGCGAAGGCATAGGTCCCGCTTCCCATGAGCACGATGTGGTCGGGCGTCGTCCAGTCCTTGAGCGCGTCGGCGAGCTGGAGCGAGCGGTCGGCGCGGTCCGCGCGGCAGTTGAAGATCGCGACGCGCGTGTCCACGTCGGGAAACCGCTGGACCATCAGGTGCCAGAGCTGACCGCTGCTGACCGGGTCGTTGGCCGCGAAGGCGTTGACGAACACGATGCGTCTGCCGAAGAAGTCGAGTTCGTGGACCGTCAGGGCGCCGGGGTCAGGCGGCGTCTTCGCCATCCCGCGCAGAGCCACCTCGCGGCTCACCCCGAGGGACTCCACCACACTCAGGGCGAGCGCGATGTTCTCCCGGTGCTCGGTGTAGCCAAAGCGCGCGAGGGTCGCCTCGTCGATGTCTTCGACCGCTGCGTCGTCCACCGCGAAAAGCTCGCTCTTGCGATCCTTGGCGGCGGCCTGCAGCACGTCGAGATGCTCCTGCTCGCGCGTGAACAACTTGGCGCGAACCGGGGTCATGCCTGCAAGCGCAAGCGCGACGTCTCGCGGTCCCGGCCCCATCACGTCCAGGTGGTCGGGGCGCGCGTTGGTGATCACCGCGTGGGTGGCCCGTACCAGCCCCCGCTCGCTGAGCACCTGGAGTTCCGGCTGCAGGGCCATGCACTCGATGACCAGCGCATCCGCGCGGTAAGCCAGAGCCGTGGCGACGATGCGCTTCTGCTCCATGATGTTGGCGCCCGCAGGCCTGAAGACTGGCAGCTCGCTGCCATCAGGCAGGATGACCCGCGCAAGCGTGCCGGTGGTCTTGGCGAAGGTGCACAGGCCGGACTCGCGAAGCGCAGAGGCGATCAAGCGCGTCACGCTCGACTTGCCGCGGGTTCCGTTGACGTGGATTCGGATCGGGATGCGGGCGAGGTTCCTGCGATGCAGGAGCACCTCAGCCACGCCGAGGCCAAACAAGATCGTGCTGGCCCCGCCAATCACGGTTGGCAGGCTCAAGGCCCAGGTGGACATATCGCGTGACTCTCGGAGGTCCTGTTGAGTGACGAACTCGAGGGAAGTGCGTCTTCGAGCGGTGCCCGGAGCACCGGTGACGCGCGGCAGAGCAGGGAGCGTGCCAGGACCGCCAGCTCCGGCGAACGTCGGCCCGCATCCGCGGATCCAGCGGCGTATGGTTCCATCCGGCGCCATACACGCACTGCTCACTGAACGCCGCGGAGCGAACAGCCCTGTCGACGCAGCGCAGAGG
>JAGQIY010001254.1 GCA_020430865.1 Myxococcales bacterium | reverse complement strand
TTCGGACCGCGCTCCATCGGCTGGCTGAGTCGAGCCCCCCGACTCGTTCGCGAAGGGACCGACTCCTTCGGTCTGACACGGGCCTAGCGCTTGGCCAGCGCGCCACCCTTCTTCGGTTCACTGATCAGGAACTCGACGAAGTCCTTGCGCAGCCGCACGCGGTACCCAGGGATCCCGTTCTTGAACTGGAAGGTGATCTGAGCGCCGCTGCCTCCGTTGGAGGTCTTCACCCGCGCGATGCGCTTGTCACGCTTCGCGATGGATCCACCAGACTCCATCACCTTGCGACCAGGGATCACGACGACGAAGCCCGTCGGGTTGATCGCCCCTTGAATGGCACCGCCGGGTCCGTCGAGGCGAATGCGGTGAATCGTCGGCCTGCTGACCGTGCCACGTCCCCAGGGCTTCACGCTCTTGGGGTCGACCTTCTCGGCCACGGGCTTCGAGTCCGCCTTGTCGCCTCCGTCGTCCCAGCTCTCGTCGGCCACCGGAGGCGTGTCGTCGACCGGCTCGTCCAGCGCCGAAGCCCCGGCCTCTTCGTCGACCGGAGCGGCCTCGGTGGGCGCCATGTTCGTCGGACCGAAGAGGGGGACGTCTGCGCTGATCCCGTTCGGTGTCGTCTTTCCCTGTGGATCTTCCTGTGGCTGGGGGTTGGCGGCGTTGGCGGGGATCGGGTTGCCCTGCTCGTCTACGTTGGTGACGTCCTCGTTGGGCGCCAGGGGCGTCTCCTCGGCAGCGACGGGCTTGCTGAGCGCTTCTTCCTCCCCGGCAGGGGTCGCCGGCTTGCGCATCGCGAGCACGGCGACGGTGGTCAGCATCACCGCCGCGCCGGCGATCGCTCCATAGCGCTTGAGCTTCTTCGCACGGGGCGGCGGGGCCTCACTCGCCGCCTCCTGGCGCGCCGCCCTGCTTGGCGGCAACTTGGAACCGCGCAAGGACTGGGGTCGCAGGCGGCGCCCATCGGTGCTGAGCACACCCGACGGGGGCGAGCCCTGGACGCGGCGCCCCGCACCTTGTTTCCGTGTAGCGGGCGCGGTTTGACCTCGCGCCTCTGCCTTCACTGCCTTCTTGTGTCGAGCAGACTTGATCCAGCCGCCGACCTTCGAGGCCGCGCTCGCTCCCACGTGCTTCAGCGCGGTTCCGGTGTTCTTGGCGATCTCGCCCGCCTGGGACGCCGCGCTTCCCAGCTTGGCCTGCAAGACGCTCGGCTCGTGCTCGTCGTCGTACTCGGCCTCGACGCCGTCGTAGTCGGAGTCGAAGTCCGGATCGTCATCCAGCTCGTCGTCGTCGAACTCGGAGGCCACCGAACGTGCGGCGACGCGCTCTGGCGTCCCCGCGACGCGGGTATCGGGTCCGGGCTCGTCGAGCTCGTCATCGTCGAGCTCCGCGTCAGAGCACTCGCGCATCGAACCCTGCTGAGCGTCGACGACACTCGGCTCCGGGGTGACGTCCTCGAAGGGCTCGTCGTAGGCCAGAGAGACCACGAGCTGCGGCACCTGAGACTGCGGATCGATGATCACGTCGACCGTCTCGATCGCCGCGCCAGAGCGGTCCCCCGCATCCAGGTCTTCGATGTCCAGGTGACGACCAAGCTTGAGGAACTCGAGCTTGGACCCGACGGTCATCGCCCGGCCTCCCGCCCTGCGCACCTGCGCCTTCATCGGTGAGCCGAGGCCATCGATGTGCAGTCGCACGCGAGTGCCCTGCGCCTTTCGCTTGCGCTTGGCCTCCTCGGGCTCCGCGGCGTCAGCCTCGTACTCCTCGTCGAGTTCCTCGGGCTGTTCCGCACGGATTCCGCACAGCTTCTTCAGTGCGTCCACGCTGCCGCTATCCAGCGCGGTGAAGCGGATCCCGAACTCACCCCCACGATCCATGTCTTCGGCCCAGGCGACCTCGCCCTCGACCAGGATCTGGTGCCCCGCCTCCTCGAAGCGCAAGACCAACGGCGCCCCGACCGGAGGCAGATAGCGGGTGCGCACGTGCATGCCACGGCCGCTCACCTCGATGCTCTGCGCCTCGAACGCCGGAACTTCCGGCACCCGACCGCAAATCTCGACCAATGTCTGCACGGGCACGCGTTTGACGCCGCTCGCTCGGCGATCCTGCTTCTGCATTTGAGTCCTCCCGGATCCCGGGCGCCGGCCTGGGTCCGACTCCGCCGATACGTGAGGCCGTGTAGTTGGGCCAAATTTGCTGGCTAAGAAGGGCTCCCGTGCCATCATCCGCCGCGGATGCCGATCTCGGTTCTCGTCCGGTCCGGCGAGGTGGATAGTCCGCCTGAGCTGAGCTTCGATGCCCCCCGTGTTGTGATCGGCCGGGGAGATGGCTGCGAGGTCCGACTTCCAGACCCCAGCGTGAGCCACCGTCACGCCACGATTCGCCAGCGGGGCGCCGACTACATCGTGGTCGACGAAGGCAGCACGAACGGCACGTTCGTCGGCTCGGTGCGCCTGGGCGCTCAGTCCCCCCGCGTGCTGCGAAGTGGAGACGTGATCCGCGTAGGTCGAGTCTGGCTCGAGGTGCAGATCAAGCCGGTAGCCCCTCAGCTGGCCACGCCAAACAGCACCAAGGAGCTCGCGCTGGCGCTCGTCGCCAACGCGCTGAACTCCCAGGGCGAGGAGGCGTCGGTCAAGGTCCAGGTCTTCGAGGGTGCCGACTCCGGCCGGGAGCTGGTGCTCGGCCTCTTCGAGCACCGCTTCGTCATTGGACGCGGAAAGTCCGTCGACCTGGCGTTCGACGAGGAGGACGCCTCACGCCGCCACTGCGAGGTCATTCGACGCGGCGACAAGGTCTTCGTGCGTGATCTCAACTCGAAGAACGGCACGTTCCTCGACGACAAGCAGCTCGCTCCGGAGCGTGAGACACGCTGGCCGGCTCAAGCCATCCTGCGCATTGGAAGCAACCGCATGCGCTTCGAGGATCCAGTCGCACTGGCCCTCGAGGAGCTCGAGCGCGCCGCCGACGAACACATGTCGCCAGACGACTCCGTCGATCCCCCGGACACCAAGCTGGCGGAGGCCGAGCCGACGCCTGCCGACGAGGACGTGTTATCGGACCTGGTGCGCGACGCGCGCTC
>JAGQIY010001253.1 GCA_020430865.1 Myxococcales bacterium | reverse complement strand
GAATCGCGCTCCACGAGCGCGAAGCCTGAAAAACTCCATAGCCCACTGGGCGGCGAGAATAGTGACGGGGAGAACTCGCGAGCAAGGAGATCCTGGTCGGCCTCGGACAAGCAACGCAGGGGGGAGCCCTGGCGGCTGCGGTTTGGTATAGCGTCGCGCGTGACCCAACACCTGCGTTCCGAGTCGCACCCTGCGGTTTCCCTGGGCATTCAGCTGGACGTTCACCAGCTCGTGAGTGTTGCGCGGGGGAACCCGAGACTGGACTTGGAGCCTGCCGCGCGAGAGCGCGTCCTGGCGTCGCGGGCGGCCGTGGACCGCATCATCGCGTTGGGGGACGACGCGCCTCACGTCTACGGGGTCAATACGGGCTTCGGCTTTCTGGCGGAGACTCGCATCTCGAGCGCTCAGGTGCGAGAGCTGCAGCGCAATCTGGTGCGCAGCCACTCTACCGGCGTGGGGGCGGATCTGCCCCTGGAGGTGGTGCGCGGGATGATGCTGCTGCGAGCCCAGACCTTGGCGATCGGCCACTCTGGCGTGCGCGTGGAGGTGCTGGAGGCGCTGCTGGACTTGCTCCGCCGGGGCGTCACTCCGCGGGTGCCGAGCCAGGGTTCGGTGGGAGCGTCTGGTGATCTCGCGCCGCTGGCGCACCTGGCCCTGGTGCTGATCGGGGAAGGGGAGGCCTACTGGCAAGAGCAGCGGGTCTCCAGCGCGGAAGCGCTGAGCGCGGCAGGGCTCCAACCCATCGAGCTGCAAGCCAAAGAGGGCTTGGCGCTGATCAACGGCACCCAGTACATGACGGCCTGGGGAGCCTTGAGCCTGGCCGACGCTCAGCGCTTGGCGCGGGCGGCGGACATCGCTGGCGCTCTGAGCCTGGAGGCGCTGAAGGGGAGTGAACGGCCGTTCGAGGACCGCCTGATGGCGCTGCGACCGCATCCAGGGCAAGCGACCGTGGCGAGGAACCTGCGGCGCTTGCTGGCAGACAGCCAGATCATGGTCAGCCACGCGCACTGCGGAAAGGTGCAAGACCCTTACTCGCTTCGCTGCATGCCGCAGGTCCACGGAGCGAGCCGTGACGCGCTGGAGTGGGCGAGGGGCGTGCTCGAGCGCGAGATGAACAGCGCCACGGACAATCCGAGCGTCTTCGTCGCCGAAGACGGCACGGCGGAGATCATCAGCGGCGGCAACTTCCACGGCCAACCCGTCGCCTTCGCGTTGGACCTCGCGGCGATGTCCGTCGCCGAGCTAGGCAACATCAGTGAGCGGCGCGTCGAACAGCTGGTGAATCCTGCTCTGTCGAGTGGCCTCACCCCCTTCCTGGCAAAGCACGGCGGCCTGCATTCAGGCTTCATGATCGCGCAGGTCGCCAGCGCCTCGCTGGTGAGCGAGAACAAGGTGTTGACCCATCCGTCCAGCGTCGACTCGATCCCGTCGAGCGCGGGCAAGGAAGACCATGTCAGTATGGGCAGCATCGGCGCGCGCAAGCTGAGCATGGTGGTGGAGAACGTGAGGCGTTGTCTGGCGATCGAGCTGCTGACTGCCGCGGCGGGGCTCGACCAGCGAGCTCCGCTCCAGCCAGGACGTGGCGTTCAGCGTGCCTACGATCTAATCCGCGCGGAAGTGCCACCCCTGGGCGAGGACCGCGTCCTCTACACTGACATCGAGCGCGTCAGCGAGCTCATCCTCAGCGGAGCCCTGGACCGCGCAGTCGCCGACTTCGAAGTCGAGTGAGATGAGCAACCCCAAGACCAACGCGGCTCGTGCTCTCGACCGTCTGAAGGTATCGTACCGGACGTTGAGCTACGCGGTCGACGAGAGCGATCTCTCGGCGCCGAGCGTCGCGCGCAAGGTAGGGATGGCCCCGGAGACGGTGTTCAAGACGCTGCTCCTGCGCGTGGAACCGCTCGGCAAGCAGGCGCGCGGGGAGATCATGGCTGTGATCCCTGGGGATGCGGAGCTCGACCTGAAGGCGGCAGCCAAGCTGTGTGGCGCGAAGCGCGCTCAGCTGGTGCCCCTCAAAGAGGTGCAGCCGTTGACGGGGTATATCCGCGGTGGCGTGACGGCGCTGGCGGCGAAGAAGCGATTTCCCGTCTTGCTCGACTCCAGCGCGCTCTCGCATCCAGAGATCGCGGTGAGCGCCGGCGTGCGCGGGCTGCAGCTGATCCTCGCACCAGGCGACTACCAGCGCGCGGTCGACGCCACCGTGGGCGAGCTGACCCACACGCCTGAAGATTGAAACCGGAGTGGCCGCTAGCGGCACGCAGCGGCGACGTCAGCGATGCTGTCGCAGTCGGCCTCGAGGAACTGCCCTGCCTTCGGTCCGGAGACGCAACGACACTCGATGGTGGCGTTCGCGAGCACGTAGCACTCTGCAGAGTAGTCGGCGCATGACAGGGCGCAGTCCTGTCCGCTGCTGCTCACGAAGCAGTCGGCACCTGGCGGTGGGTCGTCGTCGTAGCAGCGATCCACGGCGTCTGCTTCCGCGGGGCAAAAACCTTCGACGCCCGACTCACAGTCGTCGAACCTCTGTGCGAAGCAGCTGAGCGCGGAATCCATCTCGCCCGAACAGCCAGCCTTCGCCGCGTCGTCCCGAAGCTCACGGAGCGATGCTTCACACTGGCTCTGGCCGACGCACCCCAGTTGGCTCGCCCTGGCGCAGATCCCGTCGTCGACCTCCGCGCGGGAAGGGCCGGATACTTCTCCGCCACAGCCGACGAACAGCTGGCCAAGGAGCGCGAAAGCAACCAGCCAGACGCCGGGAGCGACCATGCGGAAACGAACGCCCTGCATGAGTCACAGCCTAGCTCGGCGCCGGACGTAACTCCAGTCCGCAGAGGCGACCCGGTCGACTATTCTCCCTTGAACTCGGGCTTCTCTCCCGCGGCGAACGCGCGCACGGCCTCCTTGAGGTCGCGGGTAGAGAAGTCGACCGCCTGACAGGCGGCCTCTCTTGCCAGAGCCTGGTCGAGATCCCGCAGGATGGGGATGCGCAAGGTCTCCTTCAGTTGCCGGGCGGCGATCGGCGCAGCTTGCAGCAGCGCCGCGAGCTGCTCTTCGAGGGCGGCCTCGATCGCGTCGCGGGGCACCGCGCGCGTCACCAGTCCGATGCGCTCGGCCTCGTCTCCCAGCAGCAAGCGCCCACTGAGCAAGAGCTCGCTGGCGCGCGTTCGACCCACCAGGTGCGGCAGCAACAGGCTGCAGCCCATCCCTGGGTGCAGTCCCACGCGCACGAAGTTCGCGCCAAGCTTCGCCTCGTTGGCCGCCACTCGAACGTCGCAGGCCATGGCCAAGCAAAGGCCAGCGCCGATCGTGGCCCCATGCAGGACGGCGACCGTCGGCACCGGCACCTCGAGCACGCTGAGGAAGCGCCGGTAGAAGTCCTCCATTGCCTGGCGGTTCTGCTCCGGAGCGCGCTCGGCGTTCTTTCCCAGCATGTCGAAATCTCCCCCCGCGGAGAACGCCTTGCCCTCGCCCCGCAAGACCAGCACGCGGGTGGCGCCGTCACGCTTCACCTGTTTCAGGGCGGAAGCGATTGCATCGGCCATCTCCAGGTTCATGGCGTTGTACTTGTCGGGGCGGGTGAGGGTCAGCGTGGAGACGCGACCCAGCTCTAGACGAACGCTCATGCGGCCTTCCTAGCATTCCGCCGTGAGGATGTCGTGGCTCACTCGCTGGGCTGCGTCACCTGGGGAAGCTGATCGTTCGGCGCTGCGCAGATCACCGTTACGCTCTGTGGCGCGTAGATGCCGCCGGTCAGCACCGAGACGAAGCCGTGGGCGACGCCGACCTCCGTGTGCACCTCGGCCCAGCCATTCGGGCACGCCTTGGCGAGGTCGTAGCGTCCGCTGATGTCGAGGAGCCCCCAGAAGGCCGAGTGGTGCCAGACCTCGTCCGCCCTCGCAGACGGTTTGCCGGGTGGTAATCCCGAGTACGCGGCGTTGCGAAAGCAACCGCCTGCGCACAGGCCAGCCAGAGCGCATGCGAGGAGCCTCAGTGCGGGCGTCATCGGCGTCGCTCCGCACACTCGACGTAGACCTTGCGGGGAGAGTAGATCCCCAGCGTGAGCAGCGTGGCCCCCGTGGTCAGCACGTCGCCTGCGGTCTGGATGCGCAGCGGGGGCGCTCCACACACGTCCCGGACGTCGATCGCCTCGCCCATGTTGATCAGCCCGTAGGCGAACTTGTGCTGCCAGTAGCCGTGCTCCTCGACCGCAGTGCCCGGCTTCAGTTGCCGCTTGGCCGCCGGGTCGACGAACGTCACGCGGAAGCAGCCGGACAGCGGGAGCGCCACACAGATGATCCAGAGGGAGCGTCGGAGCACGAGCACGGCCAGCAGCATAGCCCAGGTCGTCCGCGATGCGTGGCTTCCCGGTGGTTGGCTAGAGGAGCGGCGCGGGGCGTGATATGACGCGCCATGAGCTTGGGGGTGAGGGGACAGCGACTCACGGACATCGCGCGACAGGCCATCGGCGCCTGGCTCGACCACCGGGAGCCCGAGCCAGTCGCTCCCCTGGGCGTGGAGGCTGCGGTGTTCGTGACCCTGCGCTCGCCGAACGGGGAGCTGCGTGGTTGTATTGGGTCCCTCGCTCCACTCACCCCCGATGTAACCGCCGAGACCCAGCGCTCCGCCGTGCTGGCTGCGAGCCGAGATCCTCGCTTCCCACCGCTGACTCGCGGCGAGTTCTTGCAGCTCTCGATCGAGGTCAGCGTGCTGGGGGCCTCCGAGCCCGTGGTCAGCGCTGCCGAGCTCAACCCCAAGGAGTACGGCGTGGTGGTCCGGGGCGGCGGGGGGCGGCGGGGGGTGCTGCTCCACGAGGTGCCTGGGGTGGACGACGTCGCCACGCAGGTGCGCGTCGCGCGCCAGAAGGCTGGCCTGGAGCCTGACGAACCCATCGAGGTTCAGCGTTTTCGTGTGGAAAAATACCAGGGCTAGCGCGCTCGGCTCAGCGCTCCTCGATCGCCGCCTCGACCCTGCGCTGGACGTGGGGTGACGGCGCGTTGGGGTCG
>JAGQIY010001252.1 GCA_020430865.1 Myxococcales bacterium | reverse complement strand
CGCGCGGCACCCGGCGGATCACCGTGAAGAGCAGGGCTGTGGGCTTGACCTGTACACCGAGATACTCCGCCGCCTCGAGGCTCGCGTCCACCGCGGCCTCCTTGGCTTCCCCACTGCTGTCGTGGACTGCGCCCCTCAGCACCGCGCGGCCCCGGGGAGCGACGATGCCGATCTTCACCACCTTGCGGCTCAGCGCGGTGACGTGAATCTCGATGTCGTCACCCAGCACGATGCGTTGGCCCACTCGTCTCGCGATGATCAGCATGCCTGGCTCAATGCACGCTGGGTGCCAGGTTTCTCAGCTTGAGAATCGTGCTGGCCGACGACGCTGGCTCACGGTTGGTTGGGGGGGAGGAACGCAATCAGCGACCACCGTCGGGAAACGGGGCCGCTGAGTTGGGGACGCCTGCGCCTGGCGGCACCGCTCGCGTCAGCCGCTTGGCTAGCGGATCAGAAGCGTGAGACCGAGGAGAGGTTGAGCGTGTTCTTCGCGACCGCGATCGCCTGCTCGATCGAGCTAGAGAGGCTCATCAGCTGGGAGTACGCTTCGAAGGCGTCGGCATCTCCCACGTGACTCCGGTGCTCTGTCAGGCTGAGCTTTCCGGTGTCCACCGCCGCGTCAGCCGTATCCAGTCGGTTGATCAGCAGCCCCGCGCCGGCTCGTGCTCCGGTCAGCTGCTGCTTCGAGCGATCCAGAGCCCCCAGGCTGGCGGCGGTCGCCGCCGGATCATTGGCGAGCAGCGCGGCTTCCAGGTTGCTCAGCGCTCCGAAGGTATCCTGACCCCCAACCGAGGTGAAGGCCGTGGCTCCGTCGCTGTTCACCTGCACGGTGAGTCCAGGACCCGCCTCGATGCGCTGGGCGGCCTGATCCCCGCTGAACGTCCCGCTGACGTCGAAGGGCGCGCTGTCGGTCTGACTGCCGGCGAATAGATAGCCGCGGGAGCCCCTGGTGTTGGCCAGGTCAGTCAGCTGCTCTCGTAGCGACTTGATCTCCCCCGCGAGCATGCTGCGTTCGTTGGCGCTCAGCGTACCGTTGGAGCCCTGGAGGGCGAGCTCGCGGGCTCGGTCGAATAGCCCACTCGCCGCCCCCAGCGTCGCTTCGGCCAAGGAAGCGTCGTCCCTCGCCGTACCGATCGAGCGCTTGTAGGAGTCCATCCTCTGCAGACTCGAGTCGATGCGCACCAGCTCGCTGGCTCCCGTGGCGTCGTCCGAGGGTGCGTTGATCCGCATGCCGGTCGCTGCCTGCTGCGCCACCTGTGCTTGCCGTGAGGAAAGAGACGAGAGGTTACGTTGAACGTTGAAGAACCGCAGGTTGTCAGTGACTCGCATGGTTGGAAGTTCCTATCTACGCTCACGCTCAGCGGCCTAGTCGACCGATCAACTCCTCCAGCATCTGATCGACGGTGGAGATCACCTTCGTGGCCGCCTCGTAGGCGCGTTGGTAACGAGTCAGGTTGACCATCTCTTCGTCCAGGCTGACGCCGCTGGCCGACTCCTTCATGGCGTAGACCTGGTCCTGCATCGCGGCGCGCACACCGACGTCGCTCTGGGACGCTGCACGTCGCGTGCCGACGTCACCCACGAGATCCGAGTAGGCCTCGCTGGGGCTCCGGGTGCCGCCGCTTGCGAGCAGGCTGGTGCCGAGCCCTTGGAGCAGCAGGCTGTTGCCAGAGCCTCCCGGCAAGGTCGCCGCGCTGGAAGCCGCCGCGATCGCGTCGGGGTTGCCTTGCACTGCTGGATCCAGTGACAACGAGCGCGCGGCTCCCGCTGCGGTCGCGGAGACGCTGAACAGGCTTCGACCGCTGACTCCATCCTTGCCGAAGCCGGCGGCGTGCTGAGTGTTGACCGCCGTTGCGAAGTCGAAGGCCAGCTCGTCCAGCCTGTTCTGGACCTCTGCCAGATCGACGTCTCGCGCGTCGCGAATCCCGGCCAGCTTGCCGCCGCTCAGGTGGCGGGTGATGTCACTACCTGGGGCGTTGCCTCGCGCCGCCAAGAGCTGGATGTTTCCCGAAGGATCCACATCGATGCTCAGCTTCTGCACCTCGGCGCCCTCGACCAGGGTCGTGCCAGCGACCTGAACCACCAGACCACCCTTCGAGTCAGGGAAGGTGTGGACATCGATCAGCTCGGACAGCTTGTTCAGCGCCTGGGCTTGCTGGTCTTCCAGGTCCGCGGCGTCGGAGCCGGCGCCCTTGGCGACGCTGATCTTCCGGTTGAGCTCTGCGAGCTTGTCTGCGAGTTGGTTGATCTGATCCGTGGAGTCCTTCGCCGAGCTGAGCAGTTCGGAGCGCTGAGTCGCGATCGCGTCCCCCGTGCTGCGAAAGCGAGCCGCCAGATCCTCTGCGCGGCTCAGCACTGCCATGCGTGCTGCAGGATCGGCGGGGTTGCTGGTGAGATCCGAGAAGGCGCCGAACAGCTGGTCGAAGGCGGTGCCGAGTCCAGAGCCCGCTCCGTCGTTGAACAGGCTCTCGAGACGAGAGAGCTGGTTGTCGTGTTCACTGGCGGCGGAGGAGAGACCCACGGCCTCGAGGTAGCGCCGCTCCGTGAACTGGTCCGCCGCCCGGCGCAGGCCCTCGACCTGGACGCCGCCGTAGTCCATCGTTCCCAGCGCTCGCGTCACGAGGATTGGATCCCTGCGGACGTAACCAGCGGTGTTGGCGTTGGAGATGTTCTGGCCCGTTACGTTCAGGCCATAGGACTGGGCGCTCATCGCGTCCCGGGCGGTGTACATCAAGGAATTGAGGGACATGCTCAGCTCCTGAAGCTCAAACGCACCGGGCTGCTGGTCGTCGCACCAGAACGGTTCAAGCTCTGGCCGTTCTTGCCGCTATACCCATCGAAGTGGTTGCCAGTAGCGAGATCCAGCATCGATTTCACGCAGGCGCGCGCGTGGATCAACAGCAGCTGGTTCGAGATGGCTTGCTGCTTGATGCGCTCCAGTTGCTCGCGCTGGGCAGCGACGAACTGCTCCTTCGGGAACGCGCGGAGTCGTGTGTCGAGGTCGGCTTTCGCCTCGCGGCAATGATCGAGGCCAGCGTGATCCAACACGCGTAGCGCCTCTTGCTCGGCGAGCAGAAGCGCTTCCAGTTCGTTGAGGGTTGACTCGAGATTGGGGGTGTTCTGCGACATGGTCCGATGCCTCCGGTGTGGAGATGGACCAACCCCCTCGAGCGGCGAGTCGTCAGACTCGCAGCCCTGCCTGACCAAGCTCGAGAGCCTGGGCCGGGGCCGCGCACCCTAGGGGTGCGCTTGGGGTTAGCCCACCTCGTCGACGAGGCGCGTGGCGATGGCGGACGAGTCCACCTGGAAGGAGCCGTCGGCGATCGCGGCCTTGAGCGCTGCGACCTTTTCCGTGCGGACTCCACCGGCGGCCCCGGCCATCTCACGAGCTTCGCTCGAGATGCTGACCTTCGCCGCGTCCTGGGGGCGCGGCGTGGAACTCTGGGTGACTTGCTCCGCCTTCCCCGTTGCCTGGGTCGCGCTGATGGGCTTGACGGCCATGCGCTGATAGGCGGAGAGGGCGGGGTTGTTGCTGACTCCCTTCATTGGGTCCTCCGATTGACACGAGCGACGAAGGTTGGTGCCGCTCCGGCCTGGTGAACGGATCGCGCCAGGAAGCCTTGAGGAGAAAACGCACGCGGCGCGGCGCTATCGTTGCAGGGCAGCGACTTCATGTGTGTTTCTCCGCCTGCATCATGGCTTGAGCCACCAGTTCGCCGAGGCCGAGGCCTCCGGCGGCGCTGATGGAGTCTGCCATGCTGGAGACGACCATCGAGCCGTAGACGCTGCCCTGGGTGCCTTTCTCGCCACCCATCTGAGTGGTCTTCTCGAGGGACGACAGCAGCTGCCGCACGAAGATCGCTTCGAACTTTCGAGCTGCGTCGAGGATCTCCGGAGATGGCTTCGGCGGCGCCTTGGCCTTGGCCTTGGCCTCCAGGGCGCTTGCCGCCTGGCTCTCGGGGAGGACGGGGGATGTGGCCGCGATACTCATTGCACGATCACTTCGGCGCGCAGGGCGCCCGCAGAACGGAGTGCTTGCAGGATGCTTGCCAGCTCTCGAGGCGAAACCCCGAACACGGACAAGGCCTGCGCCACGTCGGCAAGGGATGCCGCGCCCTCGAGGTACGTGAGCGCGGGAGGCGTTTGCTCCGTGGTCTCGATGTCGCTCTCGGTAACCACCTTCGTCTTGCCCTCTGCGAGGGGTTCCGGCTGAGAAACGCGAGGTTTCTCCTTGATGTTGATGGTGATGCCGCCCTGGCTGATGGCCACGGGGCTGAGTCGGACGTCGCCACCAGCGACGATGGTGCCGGTGCGTTCGTTGATCACGACGCGGGCGACGCTGGCCGGGGTGACCTCGATGTCCCCGATCTGCGCCAACAGCTTGACGGGCTTGCCCCGCAGCTTCTTTGGCGCTTTGACGCGCACTGCCCCGCCGTCGAGGGGTGTCGCGGTACCCTTGCCGAGTTCCTTGTTCACCGCGTCGGCGATGCGCTGAGCCGTCTGGAAGTCCGGGCTACGGAGCGACAGCGTGAGGACGCCCTGCTTCGCGTAGTTGGATTTGATCTCGCGCTCGATCAGCGCACCGCCCGGGATGCGACCAGTGGTGGTGATACCAGTCTTGCTCGAGGATCCGGAGGCACCCGACGCAGAGAACCCCCCGATGAGCAGCGGGCCCTGGGCGACGGCATAGACCCGGCGATCGGCGCCGCGCATCGGCGCCTGCAGCAGGACACCCCCGCGCAAGGAACTGGAGTTGCCGATCGACGACACGACGATGTCGAGCTTCTGCCCTGGCCGCGAGAACGCAGGGATGTTCGCGGTGATGACCACGGCGGCGACGTTCTTCAGACGCAGCTGCTTGGCACTCACTTGGACGCCCAAGCGAGTCAGCAGCGCTCTGAGTGACTGCATGGCGAACGGAGCGGACACATCGTCGCCGGTGCCGTTCAGACCGACCACCACGCCGTAGCCAATCAGCTGGTTGTCGCGGGCTCCCACGACGTCGACGAGGTCGCGAAGGCGGTCCGCCTTCGCGGTGTGTCCGACGGAGAGTCCCAGGAGGACGACGAGCAGGGAGAGCCAGCGCTTGGGCATCGACTTCGCCTTTCAGAAGGGGTTGATGGAGTCGAGGAGCGCCGTCAACCAGCCACGCTCCGTCTGGTCGTCGATGTCGCCCCGGCCAGTGAACTCGACCTGGGCGTCGGCGATGCGTCCCGACTGGATCGAGTTGTCGCCCTCGATGTCGGAGGGGCGAATCAAGCCAGAGATGTAGAGGTGGTACTCCTCGTGGTTGATCATCACCACCTTGGTGCCCTCGATGAACAGGTCTCCGTTGGGCATTTCACGCCGCACCTTCACGGCGATGCTGCCCTTCAGCTGCCCGGATCGCGTGGTGTCGCCCTTGCCGTTGAAATCGCTGGAGGCCGCCATGGCCATGAGCTTGGTGGGATCGATGTTCGGGTAGGCCTTCTTGATCGCTGGGACCAATCCCAGCAGGGACTGCATCTCGGCACTGCGTGAGCTGTCCTTGCTGAGCTTGGTGGAAGCGTTCCCGCTGGCGTCCGCGTACTCGTCGATGCGGACCAGCACCACGTCGCCGATGCGCACAGCGCGCGTATCCTCGAGGTAGCCGGCGACGGCTTCGCTGTACAACGAGCCCGAGCTGGGGGCGGACTCCCCGCGGGCGGCGGCGTAGTCGCCCTCGTGATAGTTGCGCTCCCGCTGCTTGAAGGCGCGGATGTGCTGTGGACCGCAAGCAACGATGCTCGAGCAGGCGCAGGCGAGCAGCGCGCGCAAGACGATCTGTCTCATGATTCCTCTACTTTCGCCACGTGCTCCGACTCGATGCGGGCGCGCAGCACTTTGTTGGTCTTGAGTACGCGCACCTGGATCACGTCCCCCGCGTCGCCCGACGTCAGGGCTTGCCCGCGGGCGGTGATCCGGGCGCCCTTGCGCTCGATGACCAAGGTGACGTTGGCGCCCTTCTCGATGTCGGCGCTCGCGCCACGATCGGTGATGTACAGCGTGACGCTCACCGGGACACGGGCCACGGTCTCGGAGTCGCTCACCCATTTGATGATGGCGCTGGTGCGGTACGCGCCCCGCCGCTTCGGCGGCTTCGGCATCTCGACCGCTTGCAGCGTCGCATCCGGCGGCAAGGTCACGCCTCGGGAGACGCTGACCTTCTTCAGCTCGATGCCCGTCTTCAGTGCTTCGCTGATGGCGGGTGTGACGAGCTCTTCGAGTTCTTCGCTGGTGAGCTTCCTGGCGGCGGAGCGCACGCGAACACTGGTGGGAAACTCGACCTTCGCGGGATCGAAGCCTGCCGCCTCGACCTGCCGCAGGACGGCCGCACGGCTCAGCAGGCGGCTGGCGCCAGGAGGCGGCGCGCGCCCCAGATCGATCTCTCGATAGTCCTCCGGAGCGTCGGTCCATACCTCGCCCAGCTCGATGTGAGCGCCCTTGACCTCGATCTCCTTCGGCGCGGCGCTGGCGGTCGGGGCCGCGCAAAGGAGCGCCAGGGTCAGGGCTAGGGAGCGGAGTGGTCGGCTCATTCGACTCACCTCATCTGCGTCGCGGTGCGCAGCATGTCGTCCGCGGCGGTCACGACCTTCGAGTTGACCTCGTAGTTTCGCTGAGCGCTGATGAGGCCGATCATCTCTTCGACCACGTCGACGTTCGATGCCTCGAGCGCGCCGCCCATCAGCGTGCCTCGCCCGTCGCTGCCTGGGTTGCCGACCTGGGCTTCCCCGCTTGCGGCGGTCGCCTGCATCAGGTTGTGCCCGATGGAAGACAGCCCGCTGGGATTCACGAAGCCTGCGATCTGGATCTGACCCACGGTGACCGGTGCCTCCTCACCCGGCATGCTGACGCTCACAGTGCCGTCCGCCCCGATGCTCACACCAACCGATTCCGCCGGGATGGTGATGGGCGGATCCAGCGGCAGTCCCTCGGGGGTCACCAGTCGGCCGGTGCCGTCGGTCTTGAGGTTGCCAGCGCGAGTGTAGGCTGGCGTCCCGTCAGGCTGTTGAACCACGAAGAAGCCGTTGCCCTCGATGGCTACGTCCAGCGGGTTCTGGGTGATCTGCACGGCGCCCTGCTTGAAGATATGGGCGGTGCCGACCACCCTAACACCACTGCCAAGTTGCAGTGCTTCGGGTGCCACCGTATTGGCGCCCGTTGGCGCCCCGGCTGCGCGCACCGTGCGGTAGAGCAGGTCCTGGAAGTCGGCCCGCTGCTTCTTGAAACCAGCTGTATTGGCGTTGGAAATGTTGTTCGCGACGCCTTCCAGGTGGGTCTCTTGGGCGCTCATGCCCGTGGCGGCGATACTGAGAGAGCGAAACATGCGGCCTCCTTGACTCGGCTTTCGTCTTAGCGCTTGCAACCGGGGTGCCAGCCCTGTCCAATTTCCGTGCGGACTCAGTCCACGGCCGCGTCGGTGGACCCGCCGTCCGGCGAGCCTGCTTCGCCGCCACTACCATCGGGGTTCACGTCGGCGTGGGCATCCCCCGGTTGCGCGTCGACGTTCGCATCAGCGCTCCCGTCCAGTTCGCCGCAGCTGCTCTCCGTGCCGGCCTCGGCGTCGGGGTCGCAGCTCTGTGAGTCGTGCGCGTCGGCGCTTGCGTCCATCGCGTCCGTGCCAGCGTCAGTGCTCGAGTCGAGCATGGTGTCTCCGCCAGCGTCAGTGCTCGAGTCGAGCATGGCGTCTCCGCCCGCGTCGCCCGCGTCTGCGTTGCCAGCGTCGCCTCGAGGAGCGACGCGACAGCCGCCCCGAGAACACTCGTAGCCTGGGGGGCAGTCGGTGTTGCGCAGGCAGCTGCTGCTCGCGCAGCCGCCCGCGGCCGAAGCCAGGAGCCAAAGGCCGACTGCAGCGCTCGTCACGACCCACGTGACACCACCGATCGAGGGCGCCTTCATAGGTCGAGACTCACTCCGACGGACAGCAATCCCCACATCAGCACGCTGCCCGAAGGGAGATCGCTGCCCAGGGGGAGCGCCGTGAACGATGGTTCGATGTACAGCCGTGCCTTCTCGGCGAGCGGGATGTTGAACTCCAAGCCGACGCCACCGCCTACCAGGGTCTCCGGTGCGAAGGCGGCGGTTACGCCCGCGTAGGCTCCAAAGCTCTCCGACAACCAGCGCAGGTAGCGGCCTTCGGCGCCCACGCCGGCGCGCGGTTCGAACTCCACGAATGCGCGGAGTCCCCAGGCTTCCTCTGGAAACTCGTCCACGTGGAAGGTGCTCCCCGCGGTGAGCCGCGTACGCGCGCGCTTCCACTCTGTCTGGCCGTCGACGGTCCCGCCCTCGACGCCTGACCCCAGGCCCAGCTCGCCCGTGATCACGAGCTCTTGGGCGTGGGCCGAGGGCGCCAGGCAGCTGACGACCAGCAGTGTTGGCAGACTGGCGGAGACTCGAGCTAGCAGACGAAGATCTGGTGCGAGTCTGCGCGGGCGCGGTGGTTGTCGATTGGCAGGGTGTTTCAACACCCTGCTGGTAGAGCAACGCTCGTGCCATCCCCGAAGCCGGTGCCCGGAGGAAATGGTTGGGCGGGCAAGGTACACAAAAAAGCGAAGCCGCCTCGGAATCCGAGGCGGCCAGCTCGACACGCGTTGCTCGTTGAACGGATCAGGCGGCTTGGGGGCGAGCCATGCGCTTGCGCTTCAGCATCTCCACCAGGGTGGTCCGGTTCAGACCCAGCAGACTCGCGGCGCGGTTCTTGTTCCAGCCGGTGCGATCCAGAGCCTGCCGCAGCAGGTCGTTCTCGAAGCTCTCGACAGCGCGTCGCAGGTCGAGACCCGAATCGGGGAGCTTGGGAGAAACGCGGCGCTCGCCGCCAAGGCCGCGGATCTTCGCCGGCAGATCCATGGGCTCGATCTTGTCGCCAGCGCACAGCAGCACGGCTCGTTCGATGGTGTTCTCGAGCTCGCGGACGTTGCCGGGCCAGCTCCAGGCCATGAGGATCTGGGCGGCGGCTCGTGAGACCTCGCTCACGTCGCGGCCAGTGCGCTGGTTGACCTTGTGGAGGAAGTACTGAACCAGCAGCGGGATGTCTTCACTGCGATCCCGCAGGGGGGGAGTCGTGACGTGGATGACGTTGAGACGGTAGTAGAGGTCTTCACGAAAACGGCCCTCGGCGACCGCCTGCTCGAGGTCGATGTTGGTCGCGGCGACCACGCGGACGTTGGCCTTGATCACGCGGGTCTCACCGACCGGGCTGTACTCGCCCGACTGGAGCACCCGCAGCAACTTCACCTGGAGCGCCAGGGGCAGCTCGCCGAGCTCGTCGAGGAACAGCGTGCCGCCCTCCGCTTGAGCGATGCGGCCGCTCTTGTTGGCGTGAGCGCCGGTGAACGCGCCCTTGGCGTGTCCGAAGAGCTCGCTCTCGAGCAGGTTCTCGGGGATGGCGCCGCAGTTGACCGCGACGAAGTTCTCGCGGGCGCGGTTCGACGCGGTGTGGACCGCCCGCGCGACCAGCTCCTTGCCAGTGCCGCTCTCGCCCGTGATCAGCACGGTGCAGTTGGTGTCGGCGATGCGGTCGATCACGCGGTAGATGTCGACCAGCGCGTCGGAGGCTCCCACCACGCCTTGCATGCTGCGCGGGCGGCTCTCGCGAATGCCCTCCACGCTGAACACGCCGGAGGCGCGCTCCTCATCAGAGTCGTCGAAGTGAGCGAGGTCGAGGTCAGCGGCGTGGGTCATGGCGTTTCTCCAGGGCAAGAGCACTGCGGGCAGCGCGGTGAGCGTTTCGGCGGCGGCTTCGGCGCCACCAGCGTGTCGTGCTAGGCCCTAGAGCAAGGCGCAGGCCAACGTGTCGAAACCCTGGCTATCCAGCGTTAAACCCTTGGCGTTGTCCGATCTGGCCGGTCGCTCCCCCCCGAACGGGGTGGGTAGACTGCGACCCGGTTTTGAGGACGCGCAAACCACCCGCGGCGCTTCAAATGACTAGAATCATGAAGCTATATCGCCTGGCCTGATCCGTCAGCCCCTGGTCCCTGGGCGGGTTTTCGGTGACCCGGGGGGTGGCTAGCGACCCAGTGGATGCTCCTCCGCTCAATCTACTCGTTGGCGGGGAACGGGAGGGGGGGCCAAGTCTTGAGCAGTTTTTCGTCGAGTGAGTCGTCGGGCTCCTTCTCTCGCCTCCACTGCTTCCCCGACTTGGCCCAGCGCCTGCGCTCGGTGATCGGCACGAAGCCTGCAGAGCACGGCTCATTGGAGCCTGTTACTGTGCGGAAACGACCTACATCTCCGAGGAGCAGCGGCCATGGGTGACTTCTTCGCCCACGTGGCCCCGCTCCACGGCGCGCTGGACTACCACCTTCAGCGCCACAACGTGCTGGCTACCAACCTGGCGCACGTCGACACCCCCGGCTTCGTGCCTCACGATCTCGCGCGCGTCGACTCGACTCAGAAGTTCGCCGGGATGCTGCGCGTTCAGCTAGAGACCACGAGGTCGAACCACATCGCGCTGGGTGACGCGGGTGCGGTGACAGGGCGAGTGTTCGAGGACGCCAGCGCCGGCGCCGGTCCGGACGGGAACTTCGTGTCGATGGATCGCGAGGCGGCGAAGGTCGCTGCGAACCAGCTCCGCTACGACACCGTGAGTGCCATCGTCTCGGCGGAGCTGCGTCAGCTCGCCTTCGCCGCGGGGGATGGGCACTGATGTTGCTTCTTGAGTTGCCGAGCCGCGAGTCTGCGGCTCCTCGAGCACACGGCCTTGGAGGACCAGAGCGATGTTAGGAGTGTTCAGTGCCATGGAAGTCGCGGCGTCGGGGCTGAGCGCCCAGCGCATCCGCATGAACACCATCGCCTCCAACCTCGCCAACGCTCGCACCACGCGCACTGCCGAGGGCGGGCCTTACCGGCGCATCGACCCGATGTTCGAGGCGCGTCGCGTCGCGGAGAGCGGCTTTGGAGGTCGTTTTGCGGACGCCGTGGCCACGGTCAAGGTGCGGGAAGTCGTCGCTGACGACCGCCCTGGTCAGCTGGTGCTGGAGCCCGGACACCCCGACGCCGACGCGGCGGGGTACGTCGAGTACCCCAACGTCAACGTCGTCGAGGAGATGGTCAACATGATCACCGCCTCCCGGGCCTACGAAGCTGGAGTGACCTCGATAGAGAGCATCAAGGGCATGGCGCGAAGCGCGATAGACCTCGGAAAGTAGCTGATTCGTGGCGATTGGTCCCATCGTAGACGGAACCATGATTCCCCTGGAGCCCTCGAGGGGACCCGTCCAGTTCCGCGCGGCGACGGAGTCGCAGTTCGGCGGCGCCATGCGTCCGGCGCCCGCCGGGGCGCCAGGACTCGAAGGGCTCGACGCGCTGAGGAGCGTCGAAGGGGTCGAGTCGCCGAAGGCGCCGGACGTTGCCTTCGCGGACGTGCTGGAGTCGGTGATCGCCCCGGCCAATACCAAGGCGCTGGGCGCGGCTCAGGCGGCGGAAGAATTCGCCGCGGGCAAGCGCGACGACATCCACGGCACGATGCTGGCGCTGAGCGAAGCCGACATCGAGCTCAAATTCGCGAGCAACGTGCGCACCAAGATCGTGGACGCGTTCTACGAGATCTGGCGTATGAACATCTAGCAGGCGTCGCAGAACACGCTGCCATCAACAGCCACCGCGCTGTCTGGGTGCGTGGTTCGTGGGGCTCTCGACGTCGTGCAGCACCGTCCTCCGCTTTCGGCGAGGGTCCCTGGCTCTCCTCACCCCCCGAGCGAGCGGCAGTGAGAGGCGGTGGTTCGGCAGGTGTGCGTCCGTGCGGCAAGAACTGCGATGGCCCCTCCCGGTCCCTCGAAGACGTGGCTTGGGATTTGCAATCGACTGCCCTAGCAGGTGTTGAAAACCACCCTGCAATCGAGAACCACCGTGCCCGCGCAGATGCGTCCGAGATCTTGCTCTCACGAAGCCCTCCCTTTCATGGGGCTCTGCGAGAGCATGGAAGCTCAATCCGCGCGGATCAGCATCCAAGCTGCTGGAAAATGCAGCTCTTCAGCAGCCAGCTAGTCGAGCCCGACGCGGCTCTCGAGATCACCCCCGATGGACAAGCTTCGAGCCTTTGGATCCCAGCTGACCGCGTTCTGGCAGAACCTGAGCGGTGCCAAGCGCTTCGCGCTGATCGCCGCCGTGGTGACGGTGCTGGCGGGGGTGCTGCTGATCTCGGGCGTCGGCTCGAAGATCAGCTATGGCTACCTCTACACAGACCTGAATCCGGACGACGCGGGCTCGATCATCGAGAAGCTGAAGGAGCGCAAGGTCCCCTATGAGGTGACCGGGGGCGGCTCCACCATCATGGTCCCTCAGGATCGAGTCCATGAGCTGCGCTTGAGTCTGGCTTCAGAGGGCCTGCCTCGGGGTGGCGGAGTTGGTTTCGAGGTCTTCGACAAGACGGATCTCGGAGCCACGGAGTTCGAGCAACAGGTCAAGCTACGCCGGGCTCTGGAGGGTGAGCTGGCGCGATCCATCTCCACGCTGGAAGGTGTGAAGGGTGCGCGCGTGCACCTCGTGCTGCCCGAGCGCAAGCTGTTTGCCCGCAAGAGCGAGGCTGCTTCGGCGTCGGTCGTCGTGCGTCTGGCCAACGGTGCGAGCTTCGGGAAGCGCGAGGTCGCCGGGATCGTCCACCTGGTGAGCGCCGCGGTGCCCGGGTTGACCCACGATCGGATCAGCGTCGTCAGCACCGAGGGGGTGACGCTGCACCGTCCGAATTCTGACGGCAGCGGCGCGGGGTCCCTCGCCGAGTCTCAAGGTGACCGGGCGCGGGAGCTCGCGCGCAGCTTGGAGTCGGAGGTGCGCACGTTGCTCGAGCGCGTGGTGGGCCTGGGGAACGCCGACGTGATGATCAGCGTCGAGCTGGATACGTCGACCAGCGAGCACACCGAGGAGCACTACGAGCCGACGCGCACGGCGCTGCGAAGCGAACAGGAGAGCATCGAGAAGACGGCCAACGGTGAGGCGGGTGTCGCGGGGATCCCCGGGGCGCGCACCGCATTGCCCGATGGAGCGCCGGCCGAAGAGGATCCCGAGGCGACGCCGGGCCTGGTGCGCCGCAGTCACACGAAGAACTGGGAGGTCGATCGCGTCACCAAGAAGACGCTGCGACCTGCCGGTGAGGTCAAGCGGCTGACGATTGGCGTCCTGGTCAACGGCAAGTGGGACGACAAGGATGGCAACGCGGTCTACAGCGAGCGATCCAAGGAAGAGCTCGCGGCGCTGGGCGCGGTGGTCAAGCAAGCCGTCGGCTTCAGCGAGGAGCGCGGCGATGGCTTCCACATCGAGAGCGCCGCCTTCGCGCGGCCGGATGCGGAGCCGCCGCCGGTCCCCGTGCCTCCGTACATGAAATACAAGCTTCCGATCACCGCAGGCGCAGCCGGCCTGGTCGGACTGACTGCACTGGTGGTTGCCTGGAGGATCCGCAAGGCGCGCAAGCTCGCCAAGGCCAAGGCCGAGGCCGAGGCGAAGGCGAAGGCGGCTGCAGAAGCCAAGGCCAAGGACGAGGAACAACAGCGTGAGGCCGAGGCGCTGGCTGCCGCGGAGGAGCTCAAGCAGCTCACCGAAGGGAGCGGGAGCGAGTTCGGCGAAGTCGCTCGCGCCGAAGCGCTCTCGATCGCCGCTCAAGATCCGGCGACGGCGGCCGTTGTCCTACGGCGCTGGCTCGCGCTCCAGGAGACCCCGGATGCGGCGCAGAACCCCTGAAGGCTCGCGGAGGAGACGATGGCCGAACAGATCGACCTGACGGGTCCCGAAAAGGCTGTACTCATGCTGCTCTCCCTCGAGGAGGCGGTGGCGACCCCGATCATGGCGGAGCTATCCGCGGACGAGGTCAAGCGGCTACGCGAAGCCGCTTCCAAGATGCGCGCGGTGCCCTCGAGTGCCCTCGACCACGTTTACAGCGAGTTCATTACCCGCACCCGTGAGGAAGTTGCCGTTCCTCGTGGAGGGATGCGCTACCTGCGCCGCATCGCGACCCGCGCGCTGGGTGAAGCTCAGACGGACGCGATCTTCAGCGGGTCGCCCGCCTCGGCGATGGAGCGCATCGCTCACACCGACTCCAACGCGCTCGGGGCGCTGCTGGAGCACGAGCATCCACAGCTGGTGGCTGCGATCCTGAGCCAGCTCGAGGTGCAGAAGGCCGCCGAGGTCGTCGAGGCGTTGCCCGAGGAGGCCCGCGCCCAGGTGTTGCTTCGCCTGGGCAGCATGACCGAGGTCCCGGAGACCTTGCTCGAGGACATCGCCGAAGCGATCACCAGTGAGCTGCCGGCGGGTGAGGCCGAGCTGGCGCTGGCGGTGGATGGTATCGGGCGCTCCGCGCAGCTCGTGCGAAACCTCTCCAAGGAAACCTCGGAAGCGCTGCTAGGCGACATCGAGACGGAGAACGAAGTGCTCGCAGGGGAGATCCGCCGCGCGATGTACTCCTTCGAAGACCTCAAGGCGGTGGACCAGCGTGCGCTGCGCGATCTGCTGAAGGCAGTGCCAGGCGACCGACTCACCCTCGCGCTCAAGACGGCCAGCGAAGAACTCAAGGACCACCTGTTCACGAGCATGTCCAAGCGCGCCGCCGACTTGATCCGTGAGGATCTAGAAATGCTGGGCGGTGTCCGGCTGAGTGAGGTCGAGTCCGCGCAGCGTGAGATCGTCGAGGTCGCCCTGCGGCTGGAGGCCGAGGGCACCATCTCGCTGGGAGGGGGCGACGATGCTATCGTCTAGAGCGCCTGGTCGCGTGGAGTTCGTAGAGGTACGCAAGCCCCGCAAGAAGCCTCCGACCTGGGTAGGCGCGAGCCAGCGAGCGCGCTCGAGTCTCTCCACGCTCAGGCCGCCGAAGCTGCCGTCGAACCTGGCGCAGGACCTGGTGGACTTCACTGATCCGGACGACGGGCGGCAACCTCGCGATGGTCGACAGGAGTATCCTCGGGGATATAACCCGGAGTTCGCCGCCGGCGGAGAACTCCAGGGCGACGAAGCATGGCACGATCCCAGCGAATATCGGCGGGAGATCACGCCCCCTCCTCCCCGCGGGCCTCAACCCACGGACTTGGAAGGGGGCTTGGAGATGCGTGCGGCCCTGGAGGCCGTGATGGCATCGGTGCCGCCCCCAGCTCGGGGTGTGCAGGCGCCGGAGCTCGACCCAGGCGCGCTCCAGGACGCCGCGCTCCAGGAGCTTCGCGGAGCGCTCGAGCAGAGCCTTGGGCTGCGAGAGGACTGGCTGCGCGAGTCCGAAGAGCAACTCGTCGAACTCGTGAGCGTGATCGCGCGTCGTGTGATCGCCCGCGAGGTGCGCAGTGACCCTGGACTGGTACGAGCTCTCGTGCGCGAAGGCCTCGAAGCCTTGGGGGGAGGGGATCGCGTGGTGGTGCGCCTGGGCGAAGCGTTCGCCACCGCTGCGGATCAGCTGAGCGAGGAGCTCGAAGCGGGAGGCAACGGCTGTCAGGTGCTGGTCGATCCCGAGCTCTCGGCTCACGGATGTGTGATCGAGACAGCCTACGGACGGGTCGATGAGTCGCTCGAAGGGCGCCTGGATGAAGTGCTCGGTGCGCTCTCCCCCGAGGTCGATTGATGGCGAAGCTCGAGCAGCTCTTGCAGCGCGCGGAGCGGGTCCCCCTGCACAAGCCTCGAGGAGAGGTCACTGACGTCGTCGGCCTGGTGATCGAGGTCGGCGGGCTGCGCGCCGCGGTCGGCGATACCCTGGAGGTGCTCGGCTATCGGGGCTCCGTGGCAATCGAGGTGGTCGGTTTCCGCAAGGGAAGATTGCTCGCGACCCCGCTGGGCAACCTCGCTGGCATCCACCCCGGCGCGGAGGTGCGCGCCTCCGAGCGTGGCGGCGCCGTCGCGGTGAGCGACGCGCTCCTCGGTCGTGTCGTGGACGCGTTCGGTGTGCCCATGGACGGGCCCACCCTGCACAAGGAGACGGACTATCGCGAGGCGCACGCGGCCCCGCCTTCGCCCTTCGCTCGCCAGCCCATCGACGCGCCGTTCGCCACTGGCGTGCGAGTGATCGACAGCATGTTGACCTTGGGGGTCGGTCAACGCGTTGGCATCTTCGCGGGCTCTGGCGTGGGCAAGAGCACGCTCCTCGGGATGATCTGTCGCGAGTCCCAGGCTGACGTCAACGTGGTTGCGCTGGTCGGGGAGCGCGGACGCGAGGTGAACGACTTCGTCCGGGTCGCGCTCGGTCCCGAGGGATTGGCGCGGTCCATCGTGGTCGCGGCAACGAGCGATCAGCCGCCGGTAGTGCGCGCCCGCGGGGCCGAAGCCGCCACGGCAATCGCCGAGTACTTCAGGGACCAAGGCAAGAGCGTCCTGCTGGTCATGGACTCCGTCACCCGCTACGCCATGGCGCTGCGTGAGACGGCGCTCGCGGCGGGGGAGCCCCCCGCGACGAAGGGCTATCCTCCGAGCGTCTTCGCCGCCTTGCCGAAGCTGCTCGAGCGCACCGGCACCGGCTCGGGAAAGGGTGTGATCACCGCGCTCTACACCGTGCTCGTCGAGGGCGACGACCTCTCGGACCCAGTCGCAGATACCGTGCGCGGTATCCTGGATGGCCACATCGTGCTCAGTCGTAGCCTCGCGGAAAGAGGGCACTTTCCCGCGATCGACGTGCTCAAGAGCGTCTCACGCCTGGCCCATGAGGTGGCACCCGAGGAGCTGATCCGCTCCGCGCACCGTGTGCGCGGACTGCTCGGAGCCTATCGCGACGCTGCAGATCTGATCCAGGTGGGCGCGTACGTACGGGGCAGTGACTCCCGGGTGGATCGCGCGATCAAGATGATGCCTGCCATCGACAACTTCCTGAAGCAGGCCGTTGGGGAACGCGCTCCAGCCGACGAGAGCTACAAGCGTCTGGAAGGTCTGGCCAAGGCTGGAGGCGCTGATTGAGCGCCCGCAGCAAGCGCTTCCAGCGGCTCGCGGAGCTGAGGAAGCGGGAACTCGACGAAGCCGCGGGGAAACTGCAGCTCGCCGCAGAGGAACTCAAGCGCCTCACGCGTGAGGTCGAGCTACTGGAGAGTCGCCTGGCCCAGGCCATGCAACAGCGCGCTCAGCTCGTCGACTCCGGGGCCGAAGCCCAGGACTTCGTCATCGCCGACAACTGGCAGCGCGCTCAGCAACAGAAGCTCGGTCTTGCCAAGCACGAGCAGCAGCAAGCGCAGCTGGCCTGCTCCCGTGCTCAAGCCCATGTGATCCAGGCACGAGCCAAGGTGAAGGCCATGGAGACGCTGAAGGAACGAGCCGATCAGGAGCACACGAGGATGCTGGAGGTGGCCGAGCGCAAGCTCGAAGACGACTTCGCGGCGCGGGTCGCGCGCAAGGAGAGCCCGTGAGTGGGTTTGGCACCAAGCCCTCCATCGGAGAGCTTGGACAGCGCGAGCTGCCGGCCGAGGCCGAGAGCCACGGCAAGTCCCGGGATGCGGCGCGCGCTGCCTGGATCCACGCGCTGACGACCCAGCTGCGCGGCGCCTTCTATCAGCTGCCGAAAGGCGACGCCGAGACCAGCCAGGCGTCGCGAGGTTGGCACCCAGCCGTCGGTTCGTTGTCGCCGAGCGAAGCGCTGTTCGGCGATGGCGCCGAGGAGACGCGAGCGCTCAGCAGCCTGAGGCTCGACTTGGGGGGCGGCGAGCATGGCGACCTCAGCGTTTTGATTCAGCGTGGAAACGCTGGCGTGCGGGTCGTGTTCGAGGTGCAGACGCAGGTCGCGCTGGAGTGGCTCGACGCGGAGCGCCAGCTCTTGCTCGAGACGTTGCGGGCCCAGGGCCTGCGCGTGGCAGGCGTGGAGGTGTGCCTTGGATCTGGCACTGCTCTTGCTCAACCAGAACCTCATGGTTCATCTCTCAAGACCCGCGTTGCCGAAGCCAGCCGCCGATTCGCTGCGGATGAGCAGGAAGAGCGACGCAGCGAACGGCGCGTCAACGTCGTGGGTTGAGCCGGGCGCCAAAAGCGTGGCGCCAGTGGAGGCGCGATGATTGACGCAACGAGCTCCGTCGCGAGCAGCGTGCTCAGCGAGCAAACCAAGGGTGGCCAGGCGATGGGGAAGGAGGCCTTCCTCAAGCTGCTGGTCGCTCAGCTACAGCATCAGGATCCACTCGAGCCCCAGGACAACTCGGAGTTCGTCGCCCAGCTGGCCCAGTTCAGCTCGCTCGAGCAGTCGATGGGCATCAACGATCGTCTCGACCTGCTAGCGACGCAGACGCGCGGGCTGGCCAACACCGAGGCCATCGGCTTGGTGGGCAAGCAGGTGACGGTGCGCGGCTCGACGATGCCCTACGGCGGAAGTGGCAGCACCAACATTGGCTTCGATCTCGCGGGCAACTCAGCCGAGACTCACGTCACGATCCGGGACGCCTCGGGCAACGTGGTGCGCACGCTGGACGTGGGCGCACGCAACGCGGGCAAGCAGTCCGTGTCCTGGGACGGTCTCGACGACGCGGGCAACCGTGTCCCGCAGGGCGTCTACACGATTGGCGTCGACGCACAGACGGAGGCGGGGGACGCGGTGGGTGTGACTCAGGAGACGCAGGGCCTCGTGGAGGCCGTCTCCTTCGAGCAGGGCTACCCGGTGCTGCAGCTCGACACAGGGGTCGAGGTGCCGGCTTCGGATTTGATCAAGGTGAACGAGGATCCCAGCGGGGCCTCGGGCGCAGCCAAGTAGGAGAACGACGATGGTACTGAGAGCAATGTACTCGGGTGTGTCCGGTATGCGCGCCGAAGGCGAAGCGCTGGGCGTGGTGGGTGACAACATCGCGAACGTGAACACCGTGGGCTTCAAGAGCCAGCGTGCGGTCTTCCAGGACGTGCTCGGGCACTCCATCCTCGCGGGTTCCTCCACCGCGCTTCCCGGCTCGGGCGTGAAGATCGGCGATGTCCAGCAGATGTTCACTCAGGGGACCCTGGCGAGCACTGGCGTCTCCACGGACCTCGCGCTGAACGGCGACGGATTCTTCGTGGTCAAAGGCACCGTGGAGGGGGTCAACGGGAACTTCTACACTCGCGCAGGCCAGTTCAACATCGACGCCGGTGGGATGCTCGTCAACCCTCAGGGGCTTCAGCTCCAGGGCTACGCAGCGAACCCGGACGGCTCGTTCAAGGCGAACGTCAGCGGCATGCAGGTGCCCACGTCGGCCCTCGCCCCCAAACCCAGCAGCATGATCGACATGACGGTCCAGCTGGACAGCGACGAGTCGGTGCTGACGACCGCCTGGGACCCCCAGGATCCAGCAAATACCTCGAATTTCTCCAGTTCCATCACGGTATACGATTCCCTGGGGAATGGTCACGCGATGGACGTCTACTTCCGCAAGACCGCGGCTGGGGCCTGGGACTACCACGTGGTGACCGCTGGCGATGACGTCACCGGCGGCACGGCTGGCACCAACTACGAGCTCGGCGGCGGAACGCTGCAGTTCAACACCGCCGGCGAACTGGTGGACGATACGGATCCCGGCCTGACGATCGACTTCAACGGCGCCACTCCTGGTCAGGCTCTGAGCTTCAACTTCGGCGAGTCCATCAACGAGGGCGGCACCGGGCTCGGCGGTACCACGCAGTTCTCGGCGCCGTCCAATGTGTCGGCCCAGAGCCAGGATGGCTACTCGACGGGCGACTTCGCCGGAGTCGCCGTGGACGGCCAGGGCGTCGTGATGGGGCTCTACACCAACGGTCAGAAGCTGCCGCTCGGTCAGCTCGCAGTCGCCAAGTTCCGCTCCAATGACGGCCTCGGCCGCGCCGGACAGTCACTCTGGATCGAGACCCGGGACTCGGGTGTGGCCGCGATGGGCACCGCAGGCTCTGGTGGACGCGGCGCCATCTCGGCCGGGGCCCTCGAGGGCTCGAACGTCGACCTGGCGGAAGAGTTCGTTGGGCTGATTCAACATCAGCGGTCCTTCTCCGCGAACTCCAAGACGATCACCACTGCGGACGACATGTTGCAGGAGCTGATCAACATCAAGCGCTAACTGGATCTCCGGGGGCAGGCGGTGGCGTGACTTGGCTCGCGCCGCCAGCTGCCGTACGGCTTCATAGAGGTAGTCGTGGCAGACGAAAAAGCAGAGGCGAAAGCCCAAGACGGTGAGGAAGCGGAGCCGAAGAAGGGCGGGAAGGGAAAGATCGTCCTCGGCCTGCTGGCGGTCATCCTGGTGAGCGCCGCGGGCGCTGGTGGGGCAATCGCGGGGACGCGCATGATGGGACCTCCCCAGGCCGCTCCGGCTCCTCCACCCGAGCCAAAGGAGGAGGAAGAGGACCAGGGTGGGTACTCCGGCAAGGTCAACCTCGTGTCCAACTTCAACCCCATCGTGATCGATTTCCACGATCCGTCCGGCGACGTTCACCACCTCAAGATAGCGGTCTCCGCCGAGCTCCCTGCGGAAATGCAGGAGAAGGAGTTCGAGCTGTACTCGCCTCGTGGGCGTGAGGCGGCGATCATCTACCTGCGCCAGCTGAAGTGGGAGAACGCGATCGATCCGAAGAAGTTCGACGAGATCCGCAAGGGGCTGAGTGAGGTCATGATCAAGGCCCTCGGCAAGAAGCGCGTGGAGCGCATCGTGATCACCGACTACGTGGCTCAATGACCAACTCTCCTCCTGGTAGCGGCGGCGTCCCTGGGGTCGTCCCGGGCGTTGCAGAACCCCGCCCTTCGCTCGGTCTCGAGGACCTGGGCGCCTCTCTCAGGCGGGGTGCCCCCAAGGTGCGTCCGCTGGATCTGACCGGTCGCGAGCGCCACTTGCGCTCAGCGATGTTCGCGATGACCAAGATCGCGGGCGGCTTCTGTATCGGTGCGCGCCGAACGTTGCCCTTCCTGGTGCGTCAACGTGCGCGCATGGTGACTGGCGCGGTGAGCATCGTCGAGGGCAGCAAGGAACTGAGCCTGGCCGACCGGGGCCCCGTGTTCATGGTCGTGCTGGATGGTGATGATACTCCGGCTTGGGGGCGGCTGATCCTCGAGACCGATGCCCTCGGCATGGTGCTCGACGGG
>JAGQIY010000137.1 GCA_020430865.1 Myxococcales bacterium | reverse complement strand
GAATCGAAAGCGTACGCGCAGCAGCGCGGCAACATCAGCGCGCTGTCGGTCGAAGTGAAGATCGGCTACATGCATCGAGTCCTGTGCTACGGGGTGCTCCCCGATGGGCAGCGGCTGCCGGGCTACATGGACGCCACGCGTCAAGGGCAGCTACCGGACAAGTGCTACGTGAAGATCATGGGCCGCGGCGTTGGCCTGACGAACTGGGGCGTGTTCAAGTACAAGCACAACCCGAACCTGCCGAGCAGCAACGCGTGGTGGTCTCCCGGCAACATCAAGCCGGCCACCAGCGAGCTGCCGCTCTACCTGCTGGGCAACCGCGGTAGCGAGTTCTGTCGTGGCAAGCCTCCGGGGCAGTCGCTGTACTACTTCCCTGGCGAGCTGGTGCGCGCCAACGGGAACTTCTTCTGTCGCATGACCACGTTGAACGGCTTCCAATCCGTGTCGAGCTTCCAGCTCTACTTCGTGCCCAGGAGCTCCGGTCCGCGCCTGAGCCCCAACTGGGCCGACGGTGACCATCAAGCCTGGTCACGCGGGTTGCGCGTCTCCGATGGATCCGAAGCCTACAAGCGCGTGTACAGGTGCCAGCAGTACACCACGAAGAAATTCGGCTTCGTGCGGGAGTCGGACAAGCGCTGTCGCGTTCCCGGTGTGAACTCGGCGGCAGCAGAGCAGAAGTTCAAGATCCTCTGGACGCACTGATTACCGAGCACTGGCTGGCCGTGTAGGCTAGTCGCATGCATCCGCACCTCGCCCCGGGAGACGAGTTCGCGGGCTTCGTGATCGAGCGCGCTGCCGGGGCGGGAGGCATGGGGGCCGTGTATCGCGCCGCGGCTCCCTCGGGAGCGGTCTGCGCTCTGAAGCTGACTCGGCTCTCGGGGGGGCCAGCGCGCGAACGATTTCGTGCGGAAGCAGAAGCCCTGCAGCGCGTGAACCACCCGGGAGTCGTGGGGCTCTCGACCCACGGCGTCTTGGACGACGTGGGGTGGCTCGCGCTGGAGTGGCTCGACGGAGTGGATCTTGCCCGTTACCTGCGTGAAGAGGGCGGTTCTCCCCGGGACGCCCTGGACTGGGGGCGCCAGCTGGCTGCTGCGCTCGTGGCCGTGCATGACGCTGGCCTGGTCCATCGTGATCTCAAGCCCAGCAACGTGCTGCGGCGGCCCGACGGTCAGCTGAAGCTCCTGGATTTCGGCATCGTCGGCGCGCTTGGCGTCGCTCCGCATCAAGGTCCAGCCGGCACTCCTGGCTACATGGCACCCGAACAGGCGAAGGGAGCCGCGGTCGACGCGCGAGCGGATCTGTTCGCCCTCGGGTGTGTGCTGTTCGAGGTCGCGACCGGGCGCGCTGCCTTCGCAGGGCAGCATCGGGTGGCGACCCTGGCGCGCGTGGTGCTCGACGACGTTCCCCGCGCGCGGGAGCTGCGGGCGGATGTCCCCCCGGTCCTGGATGAGGCCATCGCGCGCTTGCTCGAGAAGCGCGCCGGCGACCGTCCCGCGAGCGCGCGCGAGCTGCTCGAGGTTCTGGAAGGTCAGGCGCTCCCCGGCGCCGGTCCTCGCAGGATCCGCGAGGATTCGCTGCGTGATGGAGGCGAGCTCCAGCTGGTCAGTGTGGTGGTGGTGTCGTCCTCCCAGGGTGACGCCACGCTCACGCAGCTCGACGCCGATCCCCGAGGCGTCGAGCGCATCGCGGATCGAGCTGGCGCCCGCCTGGAGGTGCTCGCGGACGGGACTCAGCTCTTGTGCGTCTCGGGTTCGGGGGAGGCGAGCGACTGCGTGCGTCGCGCCGCGGAGTGCGCACTGGAGCTGCACGCTAGCTCTCCCGACTCGCTCGTCTCCCTGGCCACGGGGCGCGCCGACGTGTCGAAGCGTTGGCCGGTCGGCGAAGCGGTGGACGCCGCTGTCGCGCAGCTCTCGAGCAGCGCGCCGGGTCAGCCGATCCTGGACGAGTTGAGCACCCGGCTCTTGCGGGGCCGTGCGGTGCTCGACTCGAGCGGTGGTCGCCTGCTCGGGTTGCGAGACCGCGGCGATGCTGCGAGGAAGGCGTTCGGACGCGACGAGCTGCTCGACTCGTGCCTGAGCCGCTTGACGGCGGAAGCGCGGATCCTGGTGCGAGGGCCAGCCGGGATCGGTAAATCGCACCTCGCCCGTCTGCTCGAGGAGCGTCTGCGGTCACTGGGGCGTCGCAGTCACTCGGCACGCGCGTCCGAGCTCTCCCGTGCGGTCCCCTATGCGCTGGTGCGGCGGCTACTGCTGGAAGCATTCAGGGGCGCGGGACCTCCCCTCGAGTCGCTACGTCGTCAGTTTGGTGAAGCAGGCAGTCGAGACGCCGAGATCCACGTCGCCGCGCTCGGATCGTGCCTCGGAGAGCCGAGCGAGCACCCCGCGCTGAAGGCCGCGCAGCGTGACCCCGGGCGGCTCGAAGAGGTGCTGGCGGAGGCGTGGGGCGCCTGGCTGCGCCTCGAGGCGGATCGCGCACCGCTGGCGCTCTTCGTGGATGACGCTCAGTGGTGCGACGCCGCCTCCCTGAGCCTGCTCACGGCGGCGACCCCCGAGAGCGTCTGCGTGATCTGGCTCGCTCGACCCGGGTCGTCGATCGAGGCGTCGCTGGCGGCGATCGACGTCCCGCCTCTGGATGCTGGATCTGCGTTGGCGCTCGCGGGTTCGCTGCTCGACGCACCGCTCGAGGAGCTCGGTCGGTTGGTGGAGCAAGCGGAAGGCAACCCGCTGTTCCTCGAGGAGCTGGCGCGAGCCCGGGCCGAAGGGGACTCGACGCAGTCGGCCACCACCGTGCTCGCGATGCTACAGGCGCGCTTTGGCGCGCTCCCGCCACCCGATCGTCAGATCCTGCGCGCCGCCTCGGTGTTTGGTCGCGACTTTGCCCGGGATGCCTTGCCTCAGCTCTTGGACACCAGCGTCGTCGCCGAGCTGGACCAGCGGCTGTGCGCGCTGCGCCAGCGTCGGGTGATCGCGACATCGTCCCAGCCTGGCGCCCGAGAACTCGAGTTTGCTCACGACCTCTGGCGCGAGGCGGCCTATGCGTCGTTCACTGCCTCCGAGCGTCAACGCGGGCACCGCTTGGTTGCTAAATTCCTTGAGGAAACTAAAGGCGCCGCACCCGGCATACTCGCCTTGCATTTCGACCTGGGGGGACGGCCGGAGTCTGCCAGTCGCTGGTGGGTCCGCGCTGCCGAGGCGTCGGTGCTGGCGAGCGATCACACGGGTGCCCGTGCGCACCTGCGCCGCGCGGGGCGACCGCCAGTCCCCGATCGCGCGCTCGCGGCTTGGGTCGAGGCCGAGCTCGAGCTCTGGGCGGGACGTATGAGCGCGGCCCGGGACGCGGCGCAGCGCGCACTCGCCGGTGAGTTGCCCGAGGAGACGCGCCGCCGCGCCCTCGCGCTGACGATTCAGGCCGCTGGCAGGCTGGGCGACCTGGAGGCGCTCCGTCGAGCCGACGATGCTCGTCGCGAGGATCCTTGGCTCTCTTGCCAGCTGGCGCGGGAGTTCGTGCGTCTCGGCGACTTGCCGGCGGCCGATGCGCTGCTCGAACGCCTCTCGGCGACTGCGCTGGATCTGGACGTGCGGGCGGAGCTTTCGAGCTTGCGCGCCGCCAGATCTCTGAGCGCGGGAGATCTCGCGGCGCAGCTCGAGCACTGGCGCGAGGGGCTCGACCTCTACGAGCAACTCGGCATGCGCAACGCCGCCTGCGCGACCCGGGGAGAGATCGGCTTCTGTCTGTCATTGCTGGGCGACTTCGCCGCCGCGGACGCGTTCATCGGCGCGGCGCTCGCGGAAGCCGAGGCTCACGGCTACCAGCACGTGCGCGCCTGGTTGCTCTGCATCTGGGGGCCAGTGCTTGGTGAGCTGGGGCAGCTCGAGCGCGCCATTGAGGTCGAGCAGGCCGCCCTGCAGGCGTTCGCTTCGGCGGACGACCCGCGGCTCAGCGGCGCGTGCTGGGCCTACCTGTCCCTGCTGCGGGTGAAGGCGGAGGAGTGCCTGCCGGCGCGGTTTGCGGCGGATCGTGCGATGGAGCAGCTCGAGGCCTATCCGCCGCTGTTCGGTCTCGCTCTGGCGGCGCTCGGGAGGGCTGCTCTGGCGATGAGAGAGCTGCCGACGGTGGCCGATGTCTTGTCGCGAGCGGCGAAGCTGTTCGAGGCCGAGACGGAGTTCGAAGAGGGCCGCGCGCTGCTGCAGCTCGTACGCTGCGAGCTGTGTGAGGCGCTGGGCAGAGGCGAAGAGGCGCGACGCATCGCACGCACGGAGGCGCGCGAACTCGAGCGACGCGCGCGGGCCATTGCAGATCTCGCAGCGCGCGCTCGGTTCCTCGAGGAGGTGACCGAGCACCGCGGACTGCTGGAGCGCGCCGGGCGCAGGCTCAAGCGTCGACGTTCAGGCGCTTCATCAGTCGATACAGGGCGAAGCGACTACTGAGCCCAAGCTGACGCGCGGCTTCGGTCTTGTTACCCCGCGTCGCGGAGAGCACCGCCTGGAGCCTGGTTGCGTCGATTTCGTCGCTCGCCACCTCCCCGGCTGCTCCTCCTTCCCCGGCGCCGTCCAGGCGCTGCTCGACCCCCTCGCTCAAGTCCAGCTCGTCGCCCGCAGCGTCGGCCATCGCTTGCCAGAGCAGGGCATCCAGCTCCCGCACGTGGAGTTGATACGTGTGCCGTACCAGGCGCTCCATCAGCGCCGCGCTGACGTAGAACTCGGCGCCTCGGCTGGTGTCTCGCACGAAGCGCTGGACCAGGAGCGGTGAGCGTTTCGCCGCACGCGCGACGAGCTCCCGGGCGAGCAACGGGATGTCTTCGCGATGGGCGTTCAGATCCGGGGTCTCGATTGACAGCTTCAGTCGCGCGAATAGATCGTGCTTCAGCTCGCTCGGCTCGCGATTCGTGGCGGCGACGAGGCGCACGTCCACACGGCGCACGTGGTCGTCCCCGAGGCGCTGGTACTCTCCAGAGTCCAGGAAGCGCAGCAACTGAGCCTGCAGGTCGGGCGGGAGCTCCCCCAGCTCGTCCAGGAAGAGCGTCGACCCGTCGGCTTCGCCGACCAGCCCGGCTCGCTCCGGGGTGCCTGCGTTGGGGTAATCCCTGCGGTTACCGAAGAGCTCTGCGGCTGCAATTCCGCTGGGAATGGTCGCGGCGTTGCGTGAGATCAGTCTGGCGCTGCGCCGCTCGGACAGCTCGTGCAGTGCGGCGGCGACCAGCTCCTTGCCGGTTCCGCTCGGACCGTGGACCAGGACGTGTTCGTCGGCCAGCGCGCAGAAGGCGACGCGATCACGCAGCGCCCACACGGCGCTGCTCTCCCCAATCAAACCCAACCCATCGACGCGACCGAACTCTCCCAGCGCACGCTCGGGAAAGAAGCGCAGGTTTGGCAGCGACGGACTCCTGGACACGCACGCGAGCAGCACCTGATGGTCGAGCCGCAGGGTGTCGCCTGGCTCCAGCTCGGCGTTGCGGATCTCTGCGCCGTTCTTGCGGGTCAGGCAGCGCCCGATGCTCTCGACTCGGAGGCGATCGCCCTCGCGCAACACGCGCAGCTGATCCCGGGAGATCCCCTTGCCCTGCAGCGGTGCGGGGTCACTCGGAGCGCTCGGATGCAGCGGCGCGAAGTCGAGTCGGAGCTGGCCAGGGTCGCCGGAGCCTCGCCCCAGCACACCGGGCTCGCCGTTGGGTGGGGGGAACGCCACCTCGCCAACGCGATGCGGTTCACTGCGAGACCAACACACCACGAGAGCGGGCCCCGCTCCGACGTCCCTGGCGGTCGATTCCGGTCCGACATTGGTGACCGTGGTCGCATCTTCTCGACGCGAGGACGGTGGGCCAGGCACGCGAGGAGCCTAGCAGGCGTGCCCACTGGAGCCAATCGCTGATGAGCGTTTCTGGCCTTCTGGAACGATGCCGCGAGGAAAAAAGAGTGAACGCCTCGGTCAAGGCTCGCTGTTATTCGATGGTAGTCGCGGCGAGGGTTGGATACGGTGGACTGCATGAGGGCAGGGTTCGTGCTGGCAGGATTGCTCGTCGCCTGCGGTTCCAGCTCGAGCGGCGGGGGAGGCTTCGACGGTGGCGCTGGCAGCGCAGGCAGCAGTTCGGCGGGAGCTGCCGGCGCGAGCGGCACGAGTGCTGCGGGGCAGGGCGGAGGAGCCGGCGTTCCTGGCGGTCAGGGT
>JAGQIY010001251.1 GCA_020430865.1 Myxococcales bacterium | reverse complement strand
CATGGCCGCCGAGGGGGCCCACGTCGTGTGTCTGGACCGACCCGAGGACGATGGTCCTGCGAGCCAGATCGCGAGGAAGATTGGCGGCTCGGTGCTCCTCGCCGACGTGTCGGACCCGGAAGCGCCCGGGAGCATCGCCCGCGCTCTGAAGGAGCAGCACGGCGGAGTGGACATCGTGGTGCACAACGCTGGAGTCACCCGCGACAAGACGCTCGCCCGCATGAAGCAAGCGCTGTGGGATCAGGCCATCGACATCAACCTCGCGGCGGTAGAACGAATCACCGCAGAGCTCCTGAAGGGCACGTTGAGAGACGGCGGCCGCGTCGTGAACCTCTCGTCCATCGCCGGCATCGCGGGCAACGTGGGACAGACCAACTACGCTGCCTCGAAGAGCGGCGTGGTCGGCTTGACCAAGTTCCTGGCCAAGCAGGTGGCCGACCGCGGGATCACGGTCAACGCGATCGCTCCCGGCTTCATCGAGACGCGCCTGACGGCCGCCATCCCCGTGGTGATCCGGGAAGCCGGACGACGCATGAGCGCGCTGGGGCAAGGCGGCCAGCCCGAAGACGTGGGCCAGGCCATCAACTTCCTGTGCACACCTGCCGCAGCGGGCGTCACGGGCAACATCATCCGCGTCTGCGGCGGCGCCCTGATCGGCGCCTGAGAGGAGTAGAAATGGCAGCGAAACGCCGCACGAACACCGCAGCCCGCAGCAAGAGCAACGGCAACGGCGCCAGGCGCGCCGTGGTCGTAGGGGGCATGCGTACGCCCTTTGTCAAGGCCTTCACCAGCTTCACTCAGCTAGACACCATCGCGCTCGGCGTCGCTGCGACACGCGGCTTGCTCGACAAGCTCGAGCTTTCTCGCAAGGAAATCGACGGGATCGTCTGGGGCGGCGTGATCCTACCCAGCACCGCGCCGAACGTCGCCCGTGAGATCGCACTCGACTTGCAGCTTCCGGCCAGCGTCGAGGGCATGACCGTGACACGAGCTTGCGCTTCGGGTCTCCAGGCGATCACGCTGGCTGCCGCCGCCATCGAACGCGGCGAGGCGGACGTGATCATCGCGGGGGGCTCCGACTCGACCAGCAACGCTCCCATCACCCTGCCCTCCAAGGTGACGCATAGCCTGGCTCCCCTGGCGCTGGGCAAGCCATCGCCTTCGGACTACCTCGCGGCGCTCTCACAGCTCACCCCCATCACCGACATCTTGCCGCGTCAGCCAAAGATCGCTGAGCGAACCACTGGCGAAGTGATGGGGGAGTCCGCCGAGCGGATGGCGAAGCGCAACGCCATCTCACGCGAAGCGCAGGACGCACTCGCGGCGCGCTCCCATCACCGGGCGGCCGCGGCGATCGAGTCTGGCCGCTTCGCGGGCGAGGTGGTCGCAGTGGAGACGCCCGGAGGGAAGTGGGTGCACGCCGATGGACTGGTGCGGGCCGACACGTCGGTCGAGAAGCTGAGCCGCCTACGCCCCGTGTTCGCCAAGGACGGGAGTGTTACCGCGGGGAACGCAAGTCCGCTGACGGACGGCGCCTCGGCCGTCGTGCTGATGAGCGAGGAGAAGGCGCGCGCCCTGGGGTACACACCACTCGCAGCGATCAAGTCCTGGGCCTACGTCGGTGTGGATCCTGCCGACCAGCTGTTGATGGGCCCAGCGCTCGCGATGCCCAAGGCTCTCGAACGTGCCGGTCTGACGCTGACGGACATCGATCTCATCGACATGCACGAGGCGTTCGCTGCTCAGGTCCTGAGCGTGCTCAAGATGCTGGGCAGCGAGGCCTTCGCGAAGGAGCGGCTCGGCCTGGACCACGCAGTCGGTGAAGTAGATCCCGAGAGCATCAACCTTCACGGCGGCTCGCTCGCGATCGGTCACCCCTTCGGTGCTACCGGTGCACGCATGGTCACGACGGTGGCCAACGAGTTGGCCCAAGGAGAGCGGTCGATGGCGCTGCTGGGCATCTGCGCCGCGGGTGGACTTGGAGCGGCCGCGGTGCTCGAACGTGTGAACTGAGGCGTACTCGCCACCGACAGAGGTGCTGAGCGCGCACCGACTCACCTCCCCCGCGTAGTCCCTGACGACCGAGGCTCGCCTCGAGAGTACGCTGCCTCTGCAGCTGACTGCTACGCTCACGGGGTGCGGTTCGAGCTGGAGCATGGCGCCTTCGTGGAGCTTCGAGATCCCTGGCTGGCCGAGGACCTCGCCGAGCAACTCCAGCGTCGGCTGCTCGAAGAGCTGCAGTGGGAGCAACGTTCCATTCAGCTGTTCGGGCGGAGCGTGCTGCAGCCACGCCTGATCGCCTGGTGTGGTGAGTTCCCATATCGCTACTCCGGCCAAACGTTGGAGGCTCGTGCCTGGACGTCGACGTGCGAACGCGTACGTCGCCTGGTCGAACAGACGACGGAGTGCCCCTTCAACCATCTGTTGGCGAATCTGTACCGGAACGGAAACGACAGCATGGGTTTCCACGCCGATAACGAGAGCGAGCTTGGCCCTCAGCCACAGGTCGCCAGTGCGTCGTTTGGAGCGACGCGGCGCTTTCGCCTCAAGCCGCGCAAGCGGGGTGAAGCGCTGAGTCTGGAACTCCGACACAACTCACTCCTGTTGATGGCCGGCGCGACCCAGGCTCACTACGTGCACGGAGTCCCGAAGCAGCCGGGCGTCCACGCCCCACGATTGAACTTGACCTTTCGGCGTGTTCTCGGCGCTCCCATCAGCTAGGACCGACTAGCCAGTTCCCAAGACACCAATCATCGCCAGGGCCCTTAAGCCCGTTTCGTTGCGTGTCGTAGAAGGCGCCGACACTCGTTTCTGTGTCGAAAAACAACGAACTCCACCTCTTCGCAGCGACACTCAGAGAGAAGAACCGGTGAGCGTGACACTCACCGACGCCAGCAACCACAGAGTGCATTGATTGGTGTTCCTGTGTGGTTTCTCTATTGACGTGTCGCGCAAATTAGGCCAGAAGGCCTCGCGCTCAGATACCCCTCCTGAGCTTCAATCACCGGGCGGCGCGTAGCGCGTCCGTAGCAAGCGCACCCTCGTCCTGAATCGACGACGGGTGATCGTTCGCGTCCTGCGCGAACGAAAAACAAGGGCCCTCCGTCCCGGAACGCCTGGCGATTCGCGCTCGACGTTCGCGGCAACATTCCTGCACGGAAATCACGCGAGCCAAGCGGATTCTGGTCCGAGAACCGCGCAAACGCGTGCTCGCACCCCACGCGGTGACGAGCCGATTCGTGCTTCGCGCTGCGATGCGGCGTCTCCGGGAGTCGCTGGGTCCGAGCCTACCGATGACCTCGGTGCATACCGAGCCAACAACAACACCGCACCTTGGGAGGATCTCATGCGATCCGATCTCTCCATCAACTCGGAGCGGGATGCCGTTCCCGAGTCATCCCCACGCTCGTGCATTCGCGAGCTCAACACAGTCACCGAGAAGTCACCGCTCGCGCTCTTGGCAGCTAGAGTCACTGATACTTCTCACACGGAAATCCCTGAGTTCGAAGCGCTGACCGCCGCTGATGGCATCATCGATGCATTGGTCAAGGAGGGCGTCGAGACCTTCTTCGGGATACCTGGAGGACCTGTCTCTCCTGTCTTCGACTCCATCCTGCGTCACCCCGGCGCGAAGCTGGTGGAGTCCCGACACGAGAGCGCCGCCGCGTTCGCGGCGACTGCATACTACCGCGCCAGCGGAAGGGTCCCCGCCGTCGTCGTGACAGCGGGCCCAGGCGCCACGAACGCCGTGACCGGCGTGTGCTCTGCGCACAGCGAGGGTGTTCCGATGGTATTGGTGGTCGGGGACGTCGCCTGGGCTGCCAACGGCGGCAGGCTCCTGCAGAACTCCGGTCCCGAAGGCATCGACGTCGAGGCGCTGTTCGACAAGATGACCCGGCGCGCGGTGCGTGTCACCAGCCCCGGTGCGGCGCGCTCCCAGGCCACCGCGGTGCTCGAGGCCGCGACGGACAGCGCGAATCCCGGACCGGCTCTGCTGGTCGTCCCGATCGATCGCGGCGCAGCCAAGACCGATGGCTTCCGTGTTTCTCGCACGGAAAGTCGGCGAATGAGCAAGCCGGATCGCGAGGTGGTGCGGGAGGTGTGTCGCTGGCTCGCGTCTGCGCAGCATCCGTTGCTGGTGTTCGGCTCGGGCGCGCGCGCCTACTCTTCCACCCTGCGCCGCTTGGTCGACGCCCTGGACGTCCCGTTCGTGACCACCCCCAAGGCGAAGGGCCTCGTCAGCGAGGAACATCCGCGGTCGCTCCGCCACGGCGGCCTCGCCGCGTCCATCTGGGCCAGGGACTACACCAAGCAAGGCGTCGATGTGGCGGTGGTGCTCGGCAGCGACCTCGACGATTGCTCCGTCGGTCCAACCCCGTACATCGCGCCCGGGGGTCGACTCGTTCACGTCGATCGTGACGCCACGGTGTTCAACCGGAACTTGCCGACGGAACTCGGCGTGGTCAGCGACATCGGTGCCTTCGCCGAGGCGATGTACGAAGTCGTTCTGGAGGACGGCCTGCGCAACACGGGTTGCCGAGCAAAGCTTCGCGACCTGCGAGCACGCTCGCCGTTCGACGACGAACGTTTCGGGGGTGAGGATCAGCTCCTGATCACGCCGCAGCGCGCGGTCATCGAGCTGGAGCAGGCCGCGGGTCGGGACGCGACGTTCATCACCGACATCGGCGAGCACATGCTGTTCGCCCTGCACTATCTCACCTCACGTGATCCGCGCGGATTCCAGATCCAGCTCGGACTCGGCAGCATGGGCTCGGGGGTGAGCGGCGCCATCGGCGCGGCCCTTGGCAACCCCGAGCGCCCGGTGGTCTGCATCTGCGGTGACGGCTCGATGCAGATGGCGGGGATGGAGCTGCTGGTCGCCGCCAAGGAACGCCTCCCGGTCATCTTCGCGGTGTTCAACGACGCGCGGTACAACATGGTCTACCATGGCTACAAGCAGGTGTTCGGACGGGAAGCGCAGTGGTCGACGGACTTCGTGGACTTCGCCGCCTGGGCGCGTTCGATGGGAGTCACCGGCGTGCGCGTGAATCATCCAGGTGAGATCCGCAGCGAGCTGTTCGAGCGGCTCTACGAGCTGAGCGGTCCCGCGGTGCTCGACATCCGGATCGACCGCGACGTCAGGCTCGCGGGCGGAGGTCGCAACGAGGCGCTCCAACACATGAGCATGCTCTCCAACAAGGGGGTCGCGTGAAGGCTCGCATCTCCGGCCTCGGCGAATGGTATCCGGACACCATCCGCGAGAACTCCGACTGGCCGCTGGAGTTCGTCGAGCGCGCGAAGAAGAGCAGCCAGCGCGAGCTGGTCGACGTACCCATCGAGGACGATCCTCGGGAGGCGCTGGGCAAGCGCTACCTGGCCGCCGAGGCGAGCGACCCCTTCCTGGGGGCGAGGCAGCGTCGCGTCGCACCTGCCGAAGTGGATTCTTGCCTTGCGGAAAGCAAAGCGGGAGCCGCGGCGCTGGCCGACGCCGGCGTGGCTCCGGATCAGGTCGACGTGGTCATGTCATGGGCGGCGGTACCGGACCGGGTGGTACCGCCGAGCGCGCCAAGAGTCGCCGACCTGCTCGGCATCCGCGGCGCGGTGGCGCTGGGCTTGGAGGCGAGTTGCGCAACATCGGTCGCACAGCTCGGCCTCGCGGCAGCGCTGATAGAGTCGGGACGAGCGCGCACGGTGTTGCTCACCCAGAGCCACATCATGACGCGCGCGTTTCCGATGATGCACCCCGCTTCACCGAACGTGGGTGACGCAGCTACCGCGATGCTGGTCTCCGCCGGCGAGCGCCCAGGGGTCGGCCTGCTCCACGCGGTCACTCACGGCGAGTACTACCCAGCGGTGACCTGGCGTCGTGGCAAGGACTGCGATCCGCCCTGGTGGAAGGCGGGCCCGGACTACTACCCTGGGAGTCTGGCGCCCGAGCTCGCTCGTTCGCTGATCGCTCAGACCGTGCACATCGGCATGACCACGGTGACTCAGCTGCTGGAACGCGCTCGCGTGCGAACCGACGAAGTGAAACTCTTCGCCTCGGTGCAACCACGGCGCTGGATCCCGAACGCCATCGCAGGCGCTGCCGGGCTCGATGCCGCGAACGTCCCGGTCACGTTCGATCGCTACGCACACCTTGGTGCCTGCGGTGTGGTTAGCAACCTGCTCGAGGCGCGACGCCTTGGACAGCTCGACCCGGGCACCCGGAGCGTGCTCTTCGCCCAGGGCGCAGGCCTCACGCGCGCAGCGATACTCGTGGACTGGTAGAAAGTCGGGACATCGGTGGGGGGCATTGAAGTAGACTCCGCCAGTGGACTCGCACTTCCCTG
>JAGQIY010001250.1 GCA_020430865.1 Myxococcales bacterium | reverse complement strand
GTCCGACACGGCGCGCGGCGAGCCCGTCAGCGGCGTGCGCTCGGCCAGCTCGGCGAGCGTCTCGAGCGCGCGGAACCAGGCCTCCGGGTCGTTGTTCTCCGTCCAGAAGGATGGGCGCTCGAGGTGAAGGCAGGATCGCTCCGTCATGGCGCCTCCTGTGGGCTCACCCCGGCGCTCGCGCGGGCGATGCGCTCGCGGGCCCAGGTCTCGGCGGCCCGACGGATCGCGGCGGTGATAGGGGAGCCGAGGCGGTAGAAGGCCCGGCTGCCGAGCGCCCGGTAGCAGGCATCGGAGAAGCTCGGGTGGATCGAGTAGCCCGGCCGAAGACCGCCCGAGCCGTGCTCGAAGCGCCACACATCACGGCGGAGCAGCGCCTCGACCACGAGACCGAGTCGGTCGTCCAGCGCCGCCGGCGTGATCCGATGGGCGAGGAGCGTGACGCCCAGCTGGGCGAGCGTGCGGTGAACCAGCTCGCCGAGGGACCCGCACCGGACCTCCTCGCCGCTCGGCAGCGTGACGACGACCTCGACGCGCGGAGGCGTCTGCAAGAGCGCGAGGTGTGCGGGCTCGAGCTCGTAGCTGATGCCTCCGGAGACGCGCTCCGCCTCCCAGGCCTCCTTGGTGAAGACGAGCTGCGCCAGCAGGAAGGCCCAGGGATGGTGGAGTGCCCAGCGCATCGCGTCGCCATCGGCGGTCCGCCCCTCGAGGGCACCGCTGAGGACGGCCTGCGCCGGCGCAGGGTCGGTCGCCACAGGCAGTCGCAGCAGCCGACCGTGCCGCCACGCCGTGCCCGGATCGTCGAAGACCATCTCGGGAAGCGCCGCGCTGGGCCCCCCGTCGGGCATGACGGAAGTCGCCGCCAGGACGCGCAGCAGGACCGGGAACGCCGCCGCCTCGTGGGCCGCGGCGGGAAGCACCGCCCGCTCCAGCTCGCCGAACGACGTCGGGGCGAGGGACGGCGCAGCGACCTCGAGGAGCTCGGTCGCGAGTGCGCCTGCTCCGTGGATCGCCTCCGTCAGGGCGGCGAGGTCTTTCCGCTCCCCCATCTCGCCGAGCCGCGCCCGGACCACGCACAGCCACGCGGCGCGGACGTCGGGCAGCAGCGAGAACACGGCGGGCAGCATCTCGCCGGCGCCCGGCAGACGGTCCCCGAGCGCCACCATGGTCGGCGTCGCCGTCAGCATCTCGCCGCGCACGAGCCACAGGCCCGAGCGGCTCAGGCTCTCCAGGCCGCGGAGGGCAGTGGACGACACCTCGCCCTGCGTCAGCAGGCTGCGCACTTCGTCGACCGCGCGCGCGAGAGCGCGCCCCTGGAGAGCCTCACGGTTCATGCGTTCGTCTCCTGGTCCAGCTCGTCGAGGAGCGCGTACAGGCCGTCGAGGTCCGCGACGAGCGGCTGCGCGGGGTTCCCGTTCTGCCGGAGCGCCTGAAGGATGGCGCGATCGAGACCGCGGTCGCCGGACTCGAGTGCCTTCTGCGCGGCGACGAGGTCGGCCTCGTTGACCTTCCCTTCAATGAGGTTCTCGACCAGCGTCGTCGCAGCAGCAGTCAGTCGTTGAGCGGCACGGACGCACAGGTTGGCGCGCTTCACCTGTACATTCACACGCGCCCGGACCTCGCCCTCAAGCTCGGGAACCAGCAGCGACCGAACGGAGGTGTAGTCAAGTGCGTCCCGCGTTCCACCAACGGCGAGTCGCCCCACCTGAAGTTGACCGAAGCGGCTATTGATCGCGGCTGCCACATAGCCTGCTCCGAAGTCTGAACGGACCGCGAAGCGCACAGAGTGCTGGTTGATGTTGAGCGGTAGGTCCTCATCCAGAACGACCGAGGCCGTACCCGGGTAGCCGGTGATCGACAGCACCACGTCGTCGGCACGGCAGCGGCTTCGTGCAATCTGGCCATCCTGGTCCGTCGTGATGAAGGCAGCGTCGGTCCGATCGAGACGAAGGGGTTTCACGTTCTGCACGCGGGCGAAGAAGATCCCGTCCGCGACGTACTGTGCGCCCAGCGGTGTAGCACCTCCCGCGATGTCGCCATCGGCGATGAGGTCGGAAAGCATATGGAGTCGCGTACAGCCCTTTGCCGCACGAATGGCCGCACGAACAACCGGATCAAAGTGATTCGGGTTGAGTCGATATGCCTCGACTTCGGCCGACGGGACACGAAACGCCCTCTGCGGATGCGGGAGATTCTGCGTCAGCGCATCGAAGGTGGCGAACGTAAGGGCATCGAGGCTCCGCGCGCGCTCCCGCAGCCGCTCCGCCAGCCGGACCTTGTCGCCGATGTAGCGCTGAGCATCGAAGTGCGGGGTCGGCACGGGCAAGCGCTTGAACGGGTTCGGCATCACGTGCCCCTGGATGCCGCCGCTGACCAGCCTCAACGACTGCGTGTAGCCATACGCACAGTTGAAGAACGCCGCGGTGAAGCGGGGGTCCTGGCCAGACTTCGAAGAGAACCGTGCACGCGCGATCGTGTTGCTGAAGCTGACGACGTCTACGCCGTCATGGACGACAGCCGCGTACCCGATCGTCCCGCTCATCGTGTAGAGCAGATCACCAGGGACTGCGGCCACGCTGGCCTCGGGAGACACCCGCAGCCCGCTCGTGCGCAGAACGCCCTCGGCGAGGAACACGTTCGGTCGTACGTCGGTGGTGCGGACGAGACCGATGCCCTTTCCGTCGTAGACAACCTCTTTCGGGGTTGCGCCGCAGTTGCACTTGTCGGTGAGTGTGCCGATCGGAGCCAACGGCAATCCGCACTTCTTCAGGAACGCTTCGTTCTTCAGGTACCTCGTGCCGTAGTACGAAGCGTCCAACCGATCTTCGGTCAGCACGGAAGGGGTGATTCGCGAGATGTCCATCACTCCCCCCGCACGTACGCGCCAACGATGGCGGCCAGGTCGTTGGGAACGCCCGCGCTGTAGTCCTCGACGTTGTTCTTGACGACGTACCCGAGGGTGTCCGCGACAGCCATGAACACGTCGGTCTGCGGCTCATCCTGGAACTTCTCGCCGTCGTCCTTTCGCGCGTGGCGCTTCTGGACGTAGAGCACGCTGGTCTTCGCGCCCGTGCCCGAGAGCTTGAAGGCGTCGGCCGGCAGGCTGATGACGCCCTTGACGATGGCCTTGCCGCCGTGGAACTCGCCGGTGGCCTCGTCCTTCGTGCCCATGATGTACTCGCGCACGTAGCGGTCGCCGGAGTTGCAGAGCACGCCGTCGGGCAGGACGATGAGGAGTCGCCCGCCCGGCTTGAGCAGCTGCAGGCAGCGGTCGATGAACAGCACCGCCGGGTCGGTGTTCGTCGATGCGTTGTTCCACACGCCCTTGCTGTTCGGCTTGCCGCCCATGGCGAGGCCGGTGACCGTCGGCGAGTAGTCATAGCCACCGCCGCGACCGTCGCGCGGGGTGAGGTCCGACCGGAAGGTCTCGAGGATCGCCTCCATGGCGGCCTCGTGGGCCTTCTTGGCTTCCTGCTGGTTCTTGTTGAACTTCGGCGTGCCGAAGGGTGGGTTCGTGCAGATGAGGTCGAAGGAGCCAGGCTCGAGCTGCCGGCTCGTGAGCGAGTTCTGGGTGTAGAAGATGCGGGCCTTCGGCGCGCCGAGGAGCGCCATGTTCACCCGCGCCAGCATCACCATCTGCGGCGACGAGTCGGCGCCGACGAAGGAGTACTCGCACATTTCGACGAAGAGCTTGCGGCGAGCCTCCTCGGTGGCGGTGGCCTTGCCGCCGATCTCATCGAGGGTACGCCGGAGGTGGTTGAGCGCCACGGAAAGGAAGCCGGCGCTGCCGCAGGTGGGATCGCAAAAGCGGAAAGCGGGGCGCCCCTTGCCGTCGCGGGCGACGAGGCTCGCGGCATCCTCGGTGCTCTCCTTGATGTCGTGGAAGGCGAGCGCGAGCATCGCCTGCTTCACCGGAGCCGGCGTCAGATAGATGCCGAGGCCACCCTTGGACTCGAAGTTCGCGCGAAGGAACACGTCGAAGGCGCGGCCAAGTACGTCGGCGGCGATGTCCGCGAGCGTGCCCTGCTTCTTGATGACCTCACCGCGGTTGTCGGTGACCGGGCCGAGATCCTGGATGAGCGAGAGTACTGCCTCGTAGTTGCCCGGCTGCTCGATGCGTAGGTGAGCGTTCTTGTCGAAGATGGCGTGCCTGTTCCCGGCGTCGTCGGTCACGACGTAGTCGGGGTGAACCTTGAAGTGCTCGAAGGCCGACTGGATCTCGGCCACCGCCGCGGCGCCGCCGGCCTTCACGTGAGCCGTCGTGAACACGGTCTTGAGGTCGAGCTTCTTGCCGTTGTGATCGAAGGTCAGCGCGCCCTCGTGGTGCAGTCGGAACGACTCGAGGAAGAGGAGCTTCGCCACCTCCTCGATGATGTCGTTCTTGCCGTTCACCCGGTCCTTGTGCGTCTGGTAGATGCGCTCGTGCAGGGCGTTGAAGCCCTTCATCAGGCGGTCGTACATCCGCATCGACCAGCGGTAGGTCGGGTCGGCCTTGATGCGCTTGTAGTCGTTGATCTCCCGCAGGCTCGGCAGCTTGTCGATCTGGTGGGGAGCACCGGGCGCGAGGTCGAAGAACACCTCCAGCTTGTCCTCGGTGTCCTTCACTGCGGCGAACTGCGGGTACTGATCCTGCGCCGTGTCCGGAGGAGGCAGCGTCCACGAGAGCATCTGCACCTCGTCGGCGTTGGCCTTGCTCCACTCCGCGGTCGGGAGCACGAGCGCGAGGACCCGCGGGGTCTCGGCGCCCTCGTGCCGACCCCACACGATGGATGCGGCCATCCCCGGCTCGCTCACCTTCAGGTCGACCTTCTGGTCGAACCCGCCGGTCGCGAGCGAGTGCGTGAGCGACTTGAGGACGCTCTTCTCGTCGGAGGTGACAGCCGTGGGGGCTGCGGTGTCGGTGGAGGCCTTCTTCGGGCGTGCCATGCGTGTTCTCCTGTGCCTACTGGGCGATGCGGATGAGTTTCGGGCCGAAGACCTCGAGCCCAGCGGTGCGTCGGGCGACAGCGAGAACCTGCTCGTCCGTCGTCACGAAGTGGTTGGGGAGGCGCGAGCGAACCTGCGCTGCGGGAACCGGCCTCCCCGCGAACGAGCGCACGGCGGCGATGATGGCCGCCTGGAGCTCGTCCAGGGCGGTGTCACCGCCGGCCCGGAACCGGCCCGCGTCGTCGCGCTCGACGCCCTCCGCGCAGAGCAGGAACAGCTCGAGCTGGTCGCAGCTCCAGGTGCTTCCGGACAGTCGCGTACGCTCGTGGAGCTCGTCGAGGCCGAGGGCCTTCTCCTTGAGCGTGCCGAGCAGCTCGGCGGCGAATTGCGGCGTCATGGGGTCACCTCCGTCGCCCGGCGCGACCGGAACGGTCGATGTACGGCATCGAACAGCGATGAGAGCTCGACCAGGAGATCGGACCAGCGACGGTCGAGGGCGCGACGTTGCGCGTGGTGTCGCTCGACGGCGCGCTGCCACCGGTCTCGAACCTCTCGCGGCGGCGTCGGCAGCCGGAGCATGCGGAGCGCGTCAGGCGGGACGAACTGCTGCACCGAGCCGATGGTGAGACGCGCGGCCTGCGATCGAACCGGAGCCGTCGAGAGCAGTAGAGCCCACGCCGCCGGCGTCTCGCGAAACCGAAGCCGCACCCATCCGTCGATGGGATGCGTGTGCGCCGGCGCCTCCTCGTCGACGTAGGCCGCGCGGAAGCTACTGCCGAGAGTCGACACCAGGACCTCGCCGGGGACCAGCGGCTTCGCGAGCATGCGGGTCCCGGTGGCCTCAGAGGCCAGGCCCTGGTCGGCCGAGGGGACGAACAGATCCTCCCCCACATCGCTCAAGCGAAGGGAGCGCGCGCGGTCATCGACTGGGCCGAGACGAGCCCGATCGTCGAACGACGCCAGGTCGGCGAGGGCGACCCACCCGTTCTCCGTGTCGAGGGTGGCGTGCTCCGCCCGCAACGCGACCCAGGAGGGAAGCCAGTTGTCGCCCGTCATGGCTCGGCCCGGAAAGAAGTGGCCACCGCGCAGGTCCGTCGCCGGTCGATCGCCGAGGCTCGCCTCGGCGAGGGCCTCGGTCTGCACGTCGTGGAGGCGCTCGCCGACGAGGGTGGTCTCGTCGATGATCTCGCGAAGGCGGGCCGCGAGCGTGTCCATCTCCGGTGGGGCGGGCGGCAGCTGCAACGACGCGAGCGCCCCCAGACCCACGCGCTTGAGCACGCCCGACTCGACGACGAGCAGCTGCTCGTAGCCGGCCTGATTCAGGCAGACGGCGAGCCACGCGGCGGCGCGCCTCGAGAGGCCGCGGACGATGATGGAGTTGCCATCCACGGGGTGCCGCTTCGCGTTGGGGGTGACGAACGCGGCGCGCACGGGGGCCAGCTTGTTCAGCACGACGTCATCGGGCTGCACGCACCACCGCCCCGTGATCCGGGGAGTAGCCCAGTGCTGATCACCGAGGGCCAACCGGAACTGGCCGATGTTCGCTTGCCGGTACACCGGCGTCTCGGCGGCGCGGGGGTCGTAGTTCATCGCGCTGGGAGTCTCGCTCACGCGCCAGCCGTCGATCACCCGAGCGCCCATCCGCGCGAGCGTCGTCCCAGACACGCCCGCCCGGATCGCGACGGCAGCGGGGCCGGCGAACAGCTCGGGCGACCACCCCATGGTGGCGAGCAGTGTTGGAGGGACGGTTTCGACTCGCACGTGTGACCTCACAAGAGCAACTTGTCGACAAGCTACACCCGCCCGGCGCGCTTGTCAACACGGATGTGAGGTCACACGTATGAACGCCGCAGCTCCGCCCACAGCGTCCGCTGGTCCTCCCAGACCAGGCTCTCCAGCAGGCGGCGCAGCGTCCGCTCGGTGATCGGCTCGCGGCCGGTGGGGTACTCGAGGGCGAGGACCTCCTCCTGGATGTCGGGGGCGAGCAGGAGGAGGTTCATCAGCTGGGTGAGCCGGGCGCGGGTCAGGCCGTGGTGGCGGGCGACGTCGGCCTGGTCGGCGTAGCGG
>JAGQIY010001249.1 GCA_020430865.1 Myxococcales bacterium | reverse complement strand
AGTTGAGCCTCGAGGCCATCCTGACCGTCCTGGCGGGGGCGACGACCATCGTCGCCTGCAACAACAACGACTCCACAGCGAAGCCGGAGCCAGCCTCCAGCGCCGTCGCGACCAGCGACACCAAGCCCGCGCCCTCCGCCGCGTCCGTGGAAGCGAAGGAAGTTGGGTCCGCCGCCCCCGGCGCGAGCGCGAGCGGCAAGCCGATGAGCTGCGCGCCGGGGAAGTGCGGCAACGGTTCCTGCGGCTAGCGCCCGGCTCCTGCGGCCAGCGCCTGGTTCGAGGCGTGACCGCTCGTGGGGTCCACGAGCGGATTGAGGTGGCACCTGACGCGTCTCACCCCCGATCCTGAGAGAGCTCGATCGGGGGTGAGGTAGCGACGCACGTGCCGCGCGGCTCAGTACAGACCTTCGAGCAAGTCGCCGTAGCGCTCCAGCACGTTCCGCCGCTTGAGCTTCAGCGTGGGGGTCAACATACCATTTTCCGTGGAGAAATCCTCGGTGACCACCGCGAAGTTCTTCGGACGCTCGAAGCCCTTGAAGTCCTTGCTGAACTTCTCGAGCTCGCCTTGCAGGAGTTGCTTCAGCTTGGGGTCGCTCCCCGCCTGCGCCGGATCCACGCCATTCTCCGCGGCCCAGGCCTTCAGCGCGTCCGGGTCCGGGATCACGAGGGCGACGTTGTGGGGCTTGTTGTGCCCGTGGATCATCACGTTGGCGATGTAGGGGCTGAGCTTGAGCTTCTCCTCCAGGGGCGCGGGCACCACGTACTTGCCGTTCTCGAGCTTGTACTGCTCCTTGATGCGGCCGGTGATGAACAGGTAGCCGTCGTCGTCGAGGCGACCCATGTCGCCGCTGCGGAAGCCGCCGTCCTCCATCAGGACCGCCGCGTTCTCCTCGGGGCGGTTGTGGTAGCCCTGCATGATGTTCGGGCCATAGATCACGATCTCGCCGTTCACCGCGTCGCCGGTCACGGCTGTGTCGATCTTGATGGTCACGCCCGGGATGGCGCGCCCCACGCTGCCGATCTTGCGATGCCCCGGGTAGTTCGCGGTAGCGATGGGGCTCGTTTCCGTGAGGCCATAGCCCTCGTAGACCATGATGCCCAGCGCGTCGACGAACTCCGCGACCGTCTTGTCGAGGGCGGCGCTGCCGCTGATCGCGTACTTCAGCCGCCCGCCGAACTTCTCCCGGATCTTGTTGAAGATGATCTTGTCGGCCAGGCCGAGACCCATGCTCTCCATGAGTCCGAGGGACTCTCCGGCATTTTTCCGTGTGGCATTGGCGATACCCGAGCGGAACAGGCTCTGGATGAAGCCCGGTTTCTCGCTCATCTGCTTGTTCACGCCGTCGTAGATGCGGTTGAAGATGCGCGGCACGGCGAACAGCACGGTCGGCTTGACCTCGGCGAGGTTCCCGACGAGATGCGGGATCTCGTCGTTGATGCCGATGGAGCAGCCCATGCTGATCAGGCCGTGGAGCTCGCAGGTCTGGCCCATCGAGTGCGCCCAGGGCAAGAACGACAGGGAACGGTCCTCGGCCTTGAACGTGAAGACCTCGTGGATCGCGTTCAGGTTGGAGCAGATGTTCGAGTGCGAGAGGATCACGCCCTTCGGGTTCCCGGTGGTGCCCGAGGTGTAGATGAAGCCTGCGGTCTCCTTGGCGTCGGGCTCCTCGGGATCCACGGGGGACTCCTCGCCCTTCTTCAGCAAGGCCTCGTACCCGTCGACGCTGTCCGCGCCGCCCTCGAAGTCGATGATATGCTCGAGGGCTGGCAGCTCTGGTTGGATCTTCTTGAGCTTGTCGTAGACGTCCTGGTTCGCGGCCAGGACCACCTTCGCCTCGCAGTCGCTGAGGATGAACTTCCACTCATCGGCCTTCTGCGCCTGGTACATCGGTACGTAGGCCGCGCGCAGGCCGTAGGTCGCGTAGCAGCCAACGGCCCACTCGACGCGGTTGTCCGCGATCACTGCCACCTTGTCGCCGGGCCCAACGCCCAGGCTCTTCAAAGCTGCACGGAAACGATCGACGTCGCGCTTGAAGGTCTTGTAGTCGATCCAGCTCCAGTTCGAACCTCGCTTGGTGCCGAACAGCGTGCGGTCTGCGTGGGTCTTCGCGCTCTTCTCCAGTACTTCAACCAGGTTCTTGAACTTCTCGGCCATGCTCCGTCCTCGCTAGGGCGTCTTGCTCCGTCACTCGCGCGTTCACGCGGTCGCTGGAACGTGAGGGTTGTACGGGACCTGATGCCCAGCGGTCAACGCGAGACGGACTCCGCTCGCCGCCGTCCGCGTCGAGGCTCGAGGCGCGAACTCGCGAGCCCGGGCGGGGATGGGTTCGCTCGCGCGCGAGAGCTGTGCTACGGCCAGGCCTTTCATGCCGTCCTACAGCCTCCTCACCTTCGGCTGCCAGATGAACCAGCACGACTCCGAGCGCATGGAGGAGGTGCTGAAGCGCGCTGGCTATGCCCCCGCAGAGGACGTCGAGCGGGCCGATCTGGTGCTTCTGAACACCTGCAGCGTGCGCGAGAAGGCCGAGCAAAAATTGCGCAGTGAGGTGGGGCGACTCGGTGTCCTCAAGGCGCGCCGCCCCGAGCTGCTGATCGGTGTCGCCGGTTGCGTCGCGCAGCAGGAGGGTGAGCGGCTCGTCAAGCGCATGCCCCAGATCGACCTCCTGATCGGTCCCGACAACATCCCCGAGCTGCCTGGCCTGTTGCGGGAGCTCGAAGGCGGGGCGCCAGCGCAGGTGCGGGCGACGTTCGACCTCGATTCTCCGCGCTTTCTCAGCCTGGATGCGGAGCTGCCCCGGGCTCGCCGGGTTTCGTCGTTCGTCACCATCATGAAGGGCTGTGACGAGCGCTGCTCGTTCTGCATCGTCCCAACCACCCGCGGCCCGGAGCGCTACCGCCCTTCGGCGGAGATCCTGGAGGAGTGCGCCGCCCTGGTCGCTCAGGGCACCCGGGAGATCACGCTGCTCGGTCAGACCGTGGACAGCTACCTCGATCCGAGCGGCGAGCTCCCCGCGCTGAGCGGCGCCGAGGAGGCACCCTTCACTCGGCTGCCGTCGGGCGAGACCGCGAAGCGCCGCGGAGCAGGCATCCACGCCGATGAGAGCGAGTTCCCGGCGCTGCTGCGTGCAATCTGTGAACGCGTGCCGAAGCTGGCCCGAGTGCGCTACACCAGCCCGCACCCGAGGCACCTCACGCCAGCCTTGATTCAGGCCCATCGCGACCTGCCACAGCTGGTGCGTCACGTGCACATGCCGGTGCAGTCGGGCAGCGACCGCGTCCTGCGGCGGATGATCCGACGCTACAGCGTGGACGAGTACCTCGAGCGGACCGACGCGCTCAAGCGCGCGGTCCCTGGCCTCAGTCTGTCCACGGACATCATTGTCGGTTTCCCCGGGGAAACCGAAGACGACTTCGAGCAGACGCTGGAGCTGGTGCGCCGGGTGGGCTTTGTCGGCGTCTTTGGTTTCAAGTACTCGGAGCGCCCGGGTACACCAGCGCTGAAGCTCGAGGACGATGTCCCCGAGGTGGAGAAGAGCCGGCGGCTGAGCGCGCTGTTCGAGCTCTCGGAACGGCTCAGGCGTGAGCACCTCCAGCGGCTGATCGGTGGTGAGGAGCGCGTGCTGGTGGAGGGGCTGGGGAGGACCGGCGGCTACACCGGACGCACCGAGCGCAACGAGATCGTGCACTTCGGCTCCAACACGGACGTACTGGGGGAGTTGGTCGAAGTGCGCATCACCGGCGCCTTCAAGCACAGTCTGCAGGCGGAGCTGGTCGACGAGGCGCGCCGTGCGGCGCTTCCTCTCCCCCAAGATCCAGCAGAAGTGGCCACGCCGGTGGACAAACCGGGGCGCGTGAGCCTACCGGTGGTGTGATGGCAATCATAAAGACCTACAGGCAGCACTCGCCACATGTTCACGAGAGCGTTTTCCTTGCAGAAAATGCTGTGGTGGTCGGCGAAGTCTACATCGGAGAGGGCGCGAGCATCTGGTACGGTGCGGTGCTGCGGGGCGACGTCGGGATCATCCGGATCGGGGCCCGGACCAACATCCAGGACAACGCCACGGTGCACATGACGGGCGGCGTCAGCGACACCCTGGTGGAGGAGGACGTCACCGTCGGCCACAACGCGGTCGTCCACGGCGCCACCGTGCGCAAGGGTGCGCTGATCGGCATGGGGTCGGTGATCCTGGACAACGCCGAGATCGGGGAGGGGGCGATCATCGCCGCCGGGGCGGTCGTGCCTCCACGCATGAAGGTGCCGCCGCGGGTGCTGGTGCGGGGCACGTCCGCCAAGGTGGTGCGGGAGCTGACCGAGAAGGAGGCGCTCGAAGGCGCGGCCGGCGCGGCGATCTATCAAGAGCTCGCGCTGGGACACCGCGCCTGATCGGGCCTGCAGTCGAGCCGGGCCTGCGACAGCCACGGCGTGGTATAGGCAGGGCATGCAGGTCACCATCAACGGTGAAGAGCACCAGGTTCCCGATGGCTTCAGCGTGCGCGCGCTGATCGAGCACCTCGGTCTCAGCGACGGCCCCGTGGCGGTGGAGCGCAACCGCGAGGTGGTGCCCCGCGCCGAGCACCCGACCGTCAAGCTCGCCGAGGGGGACGTGCTCGAGATCGTGCATTTCGTCGGCGGAGGTTGAGCTCCTTCGACTCGATCAGCGGTGGTGGGGCACCAGGTAGCCGACGATCATGTCAGTGACCTCGCTCACCAGGCGCTCGGGATCAGTCTCTGGCTGCTCGATCACTGCCGCGTGGGTCACCGCCTCGACGCTGTGGACGAGCACGAACGCGGCCGTCTCCAGATCGAGCCCAGGGCGCAGCTCCGAGCGCCGCTGCTCGAGGTAGCCCTTCACCATCGCCTGGGCGGTGGTGTTGGTCTGGCGGTGGTGGTCCGGCGTCGAGACGCGAGGCAGCTGCTCGGCGAGCACTCGATGTAGCTCTGGTTCGACGCGGTGGACGTTGAGCATCACCTCGACCAGCTTTCGGATCGCGTCGGGGAGGTTCATGCTCGCCGCGTTCATCAGCCCGCTCGCCAGCAGGTCCATGATGTGGCGCACGTGGCGTTCGACCAGCGCGCTGACCAGCGCCTGCTTGTTGGGGAAGTACTGATAGAGCGAGCCGATACTCACGCCCGCGACCTCGGCGACGCGGTTGGTGTTGGCGCCCTCGTAGCCTTCTTCGACCAGCACCCGAGCAGCCGCCTCCAGGATCGCGTCCACGGTCGCGCGAGCCCTGGCCTGCTTCGGTCGCTTCCGTGCGGCATAAGGCAGCGAGGTGCGGCGGTTGGGTGCCGCCTTGGCCGCGGCGGGGGGCGCTGGCTTCTGGGTGCGGGGCATGGTGCTGTCGTTAGAAAGTGAGCTGCAGAGCGCCCTCTCCGCGTTCCGAAGGCGATATCGGCGGTGAAATGCCCAGCGGCGATGCGAGTTGGTAACTTGAGCTTTTGCTCATATTACTTTCCCATGACGCAAACGCAAGACATGCCCCACGTCTCTCACCCGGAGCACCCGCCTCGCCTTCCGGGCTACAATGCGCTCAGCTCCTTGCGTGCCTTTGGCAACGATCCGCTGAGCTTCCTGCGTGAGATCGCTGCGACGGGCGACGTCGTCGAGACTCGATTCGGTCCGCGCAAGGCGGTGTTCCTGCGCGCGCCGGCTGCGGTGGAGCAGGTGCTCGTGACTCACCAGAGGGAGTTCACGAAACAGACGCGCGGCTACTACTTCCTGCGCAAGGTGCTGGGCAACGGTCTGGTCACGAGCGAGGGCGACTTCTGGCGGGAGCAGCGGCGGATCAGCCAGCCGGCGTTCGCCAAGCAACGCATCGAGGCGCTCACGGAGACGATGGTGCGCTGCACGAGGCGCATGCTCGACGGCCCGTTCGCCGCGGCCGTCGAGCGCGGGGAGCCGCTGGACATCGCCTCGGAGATGATGCGAGTGACGCTGGACGTGGTGAGTGCCACGCTGCTCGGAATCGAGTCCGGGGAGCGGGCGGAGGGCGTGAGCTGGGCCATGCCGGTGGTGCTCGAGCACGTGGTCTACGGCATCACCCACCCCCTGACGCTGCCAGAGGCCTTCCCCACGGCTCGCAACCGTCGCTATCGCAAGGCACTGAACCAGCTCGATCGGGTGGTCGAGGGCATCATCGCGGAGCGCCGGGAGCGGCCTCCCCAGGCCAGCTCGCAGGGCGACCTGCTCGACATGCTGATGGACGCCCAGGACGAGGAGACAGGGCGCCGAATGACTGACCGACAGCTGCGCGACGAGGTGATGACGATGTACCTCGCCGGCCACGAGACGACGGCGGTTTCGCTCTCCTGGACGCTGTGGCTGCTCACGCAACACCCGGAGTGGGCAGAGCGGATCCAGCGCGAGGTCGACGAGGTCCTCGGGGGGGAGGCACCGACGTTGGCCGCCATCGCGCGCCTGGACGTGACGCGTCGGGTGCTGGAAGAGGGAATGCGGCTGTATCCGCCGGTCTGGCTCCTGGCGCGCATGAGCACTCGAGACCACACGCTTGCAGGCCATTACGTGCCCAAGGGCCGCCTGGTGTTCGTCAGTCCCTGGCTGACTCACCGCGACCCGAAGTACTGGGCCGACCCCGAACGCTTCGACCCGGATCGATTCCTCCCGGAACGCCGAGAGCGCCTGCCCAGGTATGCGTATTTCCCCTTCAGCGCCGGGCAGCGCAAGTGCATCGGCGACCGCTTTGCGCTGCTCGAGGCGCAGATCATCCTGGCGATGCTGACGTCGCGCTACCGGCTGCTGGCCACCTCGCCCCACGCTCCGGAGCCACTGTGCGCGGTGACGTTGCGGCCACGTCACGCGATTCCGATGCACGTCGCCCCGCGCTGAGCGGGGAGCTCTCGGCGCGCCGCGTGACGGGGCAGGGAAGGTGAGGGCCGAGGGTGACGTAGGTTCGCGGGCGCGGCGTGGGCCCGAAGCTGGCCGAGCATCGCAGCTCGGGAATCTGCCGTGCGGGCCCTGGCGTTGGCTGATCGGGAGCGAGTCGGGCGTCTCGAACTTTGCACTGCAGACCCGCTCCCCGATACGATCCAGGAGTGAGTATGGCGCTCGGCAGAACAGCGAGTGGCAAGGACAACGATTGGGCGGCCAGCTCGAGCCCGGCCAGGAGCGGTCGAGGGCGGCGCTGGCTGTTGCCGTCCTTCATGGTGGCGCTCGTCGCTGGGCTGACCGGTGGGACGACCTACGCGTACTATCACTACTTGCCCGAGGGGCGGAGCATCCCCGGTACCTACGTAGGCGGACGCCTTCAGCCCGAGGGCAAGCCGCTCCGAGTGTGGCTCGAGGAGCGACGCGTCGAGCTGCTCGCTCGGCCGGTGTACCTCGAGGTCGACGACCAGGTGTTCGAGCAGCGGCTGGGCGCGCTCGGGGTGGAGCTGGACGTCGGGCAAACCCTGGCCAAGGTGAGGGAGCACTCCGAGGCTGGAGGGATCTCGAAGCGCATCTACCGGGTGGTTTCGGCCAGGCGCGGGGAGCAAGAGATCCCCCTGGTCTGGAGCTTCGACGAGCGGAAGCTCGAGACGGCGCTGGAGGATCTCGCGCCCCAGGTGATGCGCGACCCCGTCGACGCGCGCCTCGACCTGGTGAACCATCAGAAGATCCATGACACGCCCGGTCGCACGCTGAACATCCCGCGCACCGTCT
>JAGQIY010000136.1 GCA_020430865.1 Myxococcales bacterium | reverse complement strand
CGACCTTCCCGCCCAAGCTCATGCTGCGCACGTTCGGGCCGAACCTGTGCGACTAGTACTAGTTACGGTGTAGCTCGGCCGCCTGAGCGCTTTTCCTCACCCCCAAAAACGGGCGCTCCGTCTCTAGAGACGAGAGATCACGTGTGGGAATGGTGGTCGTTGGCGTAGCAGGGAGCATGCGCTGGGGACTCGTTTGGGTGTTGGGTGCGCTGGCGATTGCTTGCGGAAACGAGGACTCACCGTCGGGCAACGGTTTGAACGACGCTGGCGCGGATGCTGAGGGGGGAACGCTGGAGGACGCTGGCGCCGACGCCGATGCGGACGCCGGCGAAGTGTGCACCACGCTGAATGACTCTGGTGTTTGGTTGCCGGAGGATGGCAATGGCGCGTTCGACCCTTCAGTGGCGACTGATCCGGTGAGCGGCCGGGTGTGGATGAGTTATTCGAGCATCGATGGGCCCGTGGGGGAGGGGAAGGTCAGCACGTGGCTGGTGCACAGTGACGATGGCGGACAGACGTGGTGCGGTGCCGCGCGGATCAATGCGGCGGAAGATGTCACCGCGGCGGACCGCCCCCCAGGCCATGAGAGTGAGCCGAGCCACTGGAGTCATGAAGTGTCAGCGCTGGTGATTGACGCGAGTGCTCCAGCGGCTGAGCGCTGGAAGCTCTTCTGGCATCGCTACCTCCACGCAGAGGACACCGACCCGAAGACTGAAGATCGGCGCTTCGAGTTCGGCTGGCTCGCACTGCGTGCTGCCGCGACGCCTGAGGCGCTGTTCGATGCTCCGGAACAGGTGATCTTGGCTGCGGAAGCGTACTACGCGGCGCCCGCCATCCAGAGCTACAACGAGCGTTTCGGCAGTGCGAAGTACCGCTTGTGCGATCTGTCGAGTGACTTGAAAGACTGCCTCGTTGCCACCGAGCCTGCGGCGCTCTCAGGTGACGGCGGGCTCCAGCTCTGGATGGGCTGTGGCTCATTGAGCGGCTTGCGCATCATCAGTCTCGAACTCGCGGGCGGCAGCTTGAGCTACCTCGGTGCACCACTCGCTCCGAGTGATGCAGCAGCGCTCGATCCGGCGTTCAGCGGCTTCAATGCCCCCGACGCGTACCGCGACGCGAACAGCGACGCGCAGCTCTTGGTGTCGCCGGTTGGAGGCGGACTCTACAAGGGCTGCTTGCGCTACTCAGTCGCCGGCGGCGCAGTCACGAGCGCACCGAGTGTGGTGAAGGCGCACCCCGCTGGGGCGTTGCTCAGCGGAGCGTGCGCCTACGATCCAGGCCTGACCGCCACGGGGACGCTCTTCGGTGAGATCCATGCGGATACGCCTCAGCTGCGCTTGTTTGCGCTCGGGACGGCGCCGTAGCTCTCCGGCGAACCCTAAGGCGACGCACCGGCCTCATGGCGTGCAGAACACTTGAAAAACCGGCGGTCGGGGGAAGAGCTGCCCGCACGGTAGTGCTCTGCTATTGTTGCCCGCGATGGCGAATCCGGCTCCCCGTGTGGCGACCTACGCCGACCTTGAGGCGCTGCCCGAGCACCTCGTGGGGGAGATCATCGATGGCGAACTGATCGCTTCGCCGCGCCCTGCGACGCTCCATGTGCGCGCTGCCAGCGTCCTTGGAAGGGAACTCGGTAACCCGTTTGAGGGCGGGCGTGGTGGACCGGGTGGCTGGATTATCCTCGACGAGCCTGAAATTCACCTCGGCGGCAACGTCTTGGTGCCGGACCTCGCAGGCTGGCGCCGCACGACCCTTCCCGAGCTACCCGACGCGCCCTACCTCACCCTCCGGCCCGACTGGGTTTGCGAGGTGTTGTCACCGAGCACCGCGGTGCTGGATCGGCGCCGTAAGCTTCCCATCTACGCCCACGAAGGAGTCGGCCACGTTTGGTTGGTCGACCCCAAAGCGCAGCTTCTGGAGATCTTCCGTCTGGACGGCGAGACCTACCGCGCCGTGGCCTGCTACGCGGAGGATGAGAATATCCGCGCGGAACCGTTCGATGCTATCGAGCTCGAGCTGGGAGCGCTGTGGGCGCGTTGAGCGCGCCCCGATTTCCGCGCTCGCTCAGGGCTTGAGCGCGACGTTGGAGAAGCAGTCGCCTTCGACCGTCATCTCGACCAGGCGCTTCTCCTTGAAGAACTGGTTGAACGTGGGGTGATCGGCGTTCTTCATGCCGCAGCCCAGCACGCGCTTGGTGTTCACGTTGCCTGCCAGCTTGATGTAGATGTCGCCGACGGAGCCATCTCGCTTGATGCTCATCGAAGTGACGATCCCGGTGTACGCATTGATTCGGCTCTTGCCCTTCGCCGAAGCCGTGCTGAAGCCTCCAACTGCCAACGCTGCTACGAGAACCATGATCAACTTTCGCATCTGTTCCTCCCGTCGGCGCCGCTCGACGCGAGCAACCCCCCGACGACTCGGAGGATGCGAGGAGGCGTCTGAGCCTGCTTGAGCTGGGCTTGAAGCCTTCCTGAGCCGCCTGTGATCCGGCGTTTCCGCAAGCGCCTCGCGTGCGCGGAGCGCGATGATCTGCGCGGCTTCGAGCCCGCCGACGAGAGAGTTCGTGCGGAACCACTGGGCGCGATGAAGCTCGAGCTCGGCGCCTGGTGGAGCGCGCTGAGCAGTCCAGCTCACAGCGACTCGAGGAACTCCAAGAGCAGCGCGCGTTCGGTGGCAGACAGCGCGACGTACGCTGCGCGAGCCGCGTCTCCTTCGCCTGCGTGCCAGCGAACGGCCTCGTCCAGGCTGCGCGCTCGACCGTCGTGGAGGTAGCGCTGGTTTGCGCCTCCCAGGCCGAGGCCCCACAGCGGGGGCGTTCGCCACTCGTCGCCGGTGGCGTCTCCCTCGGGCACGCCGTCTTCCAGCTCCGGCCCCATGTCGTGAAGCAGCAGGTCGGTGTACGGATAGAAGGTCTGGCCGGCAAGCGCTGCGATCGGGTGATCCTCTCGAGTGCGCTGGGCTGGAACGTGACAGCTCGCACAGCCCGTCGACTCGAACAACCCAGCTCCGGCTGCGAAGCGCGTAGCGTCTGCGACTCGGCGCTCGGGGACTGCGAGTACGCGCATGAAGTCGGCGAGATGATCCAGATCCTGATCGATGACCTCCGGCTCTCCGCCGCTCGGCTGCGTCGCGCAGTCCGGCTGTAGCGCGGTGCACGACTCCTCGGGAAATAGACTCGTGGTGAGCCCCATGTCGCCGGAGAGCGCAGCGGCGGTTTGTCCACGGAGGGTCGCGGTGACCGCTTTCCAGCCGAAACGCCCAATGGATCCGTCGGCCAGCCGCGCGGCTCGTCCGCGCACTCCATCGCCGTCGCCGTCGGCAGGATCCTCCCGACAGATGATGTCCGCTTCGGTGATCGCCTCGAGTAGTCCCATCCCGAGCAGTTGCGGGGCCAGGCGAGGGCCAAGCTTGGCCTTCGCCGCGAGGGGGCCGTAGCCCAAGCCCATCGGACTGAACTCGATTGACTCCAGGCCGTCGGGGCGCGCCGCGCTCTGCCAGCGCACCTGGCCTTCTGCAGGGATGCCGACTCCCAGGCTCTGGAGCTGACTTCCGTAGATCGGATCGGGCCCGAAACCATTGCCTTGCGGAACTGCGATGCGAAATAGCACGCCGACCCCGGTTTCGCCTCCATCGAGGATGCTCGGTACGCGGCCGTTGCTCGTGTGGCAGCTGGTGCAGGCGCTGGCAATCGCGAGCGGACCGAGGCCGTCCAGGTGTTCTCGAGTGCCCGGCGCCGCGTCCCAGCTCGCCACGAAGCGCTCGCGCCCTTGAGAGGCGGCGGTCAGCTCGCCGAGATCGAGGCTGGGGATGAACTGGAGAAACGGCGCAGCTGGATTGAAGTCGACGGTCGCGGCTCCCCCGGCGGGACCCAGCTCGCCTGGCTGAGGCGCGCAGCTGGGGCCCGCGTCGCCGTCGGCGCCAGCGTCGCTGGGTGAGAGTGCATCGGCGGCCGCGTCGCTCGGTGCTGGCGCGTCGGGAGAGACATCCGCGGCAGCGTCGTGCGGGGCATCGTACCCCGCGTCGCTCCCACCGCCGTCGCTGCCAGCGTCGGACTCCGACCTGTTTGGTTGCCCCGCGGAACAGGAAGCAGCCCAGGCGCAGGCGCCGATCAGGGCGAGACTAGGGCGCGATGACCAGGATCGGAACACGGTAGCTCCAGCGGTCGATGGTGCCCTCTCCCCCGCCCAGGGATCCTTCACTGCTCCAGCCCCAGGCGAAGACCGCTCCGTCATTGCGCATCGCGACTCCGTGCAGAGCGCCGACGCCGACGTCCAGCAGTCGGTCCAGGGCGAATACCGGCTCGATGGGCTCCGGCAGGTCTTCGTCGGTCGCGACGCCGAGGCTGCCGTTGACGTTCTGACCCCATCCCAGGATGCGTCCGCCACGCAGCTCGATGAAGCTCTGATTGGCTTGAGCGTGGACCATCACCACGTCGCTGTTCCAGGGTAGCTCCACCGGAGTCGTCAGGGGGCTGCCCCAGACGGCGGTGTCGTACTGGCCTACCTGGTTCGAGCTGTTGAGGCCCCAGCCCCAGAGCTTGCCGGTCTCGTCAAGCGCAAGCACGTGGTCGCGCCCGCAGGCCAGCTGCACCAGCGGTGGCAAGCCAGTAATTTCCATGGGGGTATCATGAGCATCGGTGTCGCTGGTGGCGTTGGCGAGGTTGCCGTACTGGTTGCGCCCCCAGGCGTACAGCTTGCCGCTGGCGTCCAGCGCGTAGGAGGAGGCGGAACCCGCAGCCAGCTGCACGATGTCCGTCAGGCCTGGAACGGCAGTGGGTGTGTCGCTGTCTTCGGTGCCACCGGTGCCGAGCTGCCCTTTGCCGTTCTCGCCAAACGCGAGGACGGTTCCGTCGGTCAGGAGCAGCAGGGTGTGATCGTATCCGCGCGCAATCGATGTGACGTTGCTCACTCCCGAAACCTGCTCCGGACTGGTGCGAATCGCTTCGTCGAGGGTGTTCGGGTCGTCGGCGCCGAGCCCGAGCTGTCCGCTGTCGTTGTCTCCCCAAGCCCAGACGTTGCCGCTCGAGCTCAGGGCGAATGACGAGTTCTGCGAGAACTGCAGCTGGACCAGGGGTTCACTGAAGGTCAGCTCCACCGGAGCCGCAGGATGTCCGCTGTCGCCGAGCGACGTGACACCGCCGATCCCCGCCTGACCTTCGTTGTTCTTGCCCCAGACGTAGACCTTGTCGTGCACCAGTGCGCCAGAGTGGGCTGCGCCGGCTCCAGTGAGCTGTCCGTAGAAGGCGCTGGTGGCCTGAGTCGTGGTGTTCCCTGCGGCATCACTCACCAGGATCTCGATCGCGTTGAGCCCGGGGGTCACTGGAACCAATCCGCGGAACTCGCCGCCGCTCAGCGTCGCCGCGTGGAGTGATCCGTCGGCCGCCTTGAGCTGCACGTCGGTCACGCCGACGTCATCGCTGACGTCACCGAGCACCAGCGCCAGCCGG
>JAGQIY010001248.1 GCA_020430865.1 Myxococcales bacterium | reverse complement strand
GACTGGGACCACCACCAGCCTGAGCCAGTGGAGCTCAGAGAGTATGCGTTGACGAGCGCTGGTTCCGCGGGGTTGGACAGGTCGATCACGGAGACGCCCGTGGTCATCCCATCGCCGTAGTAGTAGTCGTAGCTCGAACCGACGACGTAGGCGGTTTTATCGTGGGTGAACAGCTCGGAGTAGGAGCCTCCGTACCTGCAGCCCTGCGCGGACTGACCATCGACCACCAGCTCGCCCAGCGCGGAAGGATCGGAGGCGTCGCTCTTGTTCACCACGTCGAGCAGCGTGGCCTGGCTCCACCAGCTGGCGCCGATACGCACGACTCGATCCCCGACGACCGCGCTCCGGGCAACGTTGCGGGCGAGAGTGAGGCCCGCAGTGCGTGACGGGTGGTCTCGGTCGGCGAGGTCGAAGGTCTCGACGCGATCGTCGCTGACCGTGAACAGGCGTTGGTTCATCACCCAGGCGCGTCGTGCCTGTCCGACGCTTGGCGCGACGCCGCGGGTCGCCAGCGAGTCAGTCCCCCAGTCGATGAGCTGGACGCCGCTGGTGTAGCCCCAGCAGTTCGGATCCGCTGAGGTGCCGTAGCCGCTGAAGGGAACCAGGATGAGCCCTTCGGGTTCGAGGAGCTTGAACGCCTTCTGGATCCGATCTTGGTCCTCGGGCAGGTCGGCCCAGGCACCGCCGAAGTTCACCCGCGAGAGCAGCGTTGGCTTGGCGAGGTCGCTGACGTCGAAGATCGACACATGGAGCGCGCCCTCGGTGCTGGCGTTGTCGAAGCCCAGGGCGAGCAGACGGTCTCCACGAGGCTCCATGTGGTAGACCCAGCCAGGCATCTCGAGCTCGCCGAGCTGCTTTGGTGCGGCCGGATCGCTGAGGTCGAAGGTGAACAGCGGATCGGTCTGCTCAGCGGTGATGGCAAATGCGCGAGCACCGTCGAAGCGCACGCTGCGCAGCCGCTCCGGCTTTGGAAGGAGCACTTGCAGGCTCGCGAGGTGGGTGACGGCTTGCGCGCTCTCGACGGCAAACGTCTGGAGTTCCGGGGGCTCGCTCGAGTTCCAGACGCCGGGCTGAGAGATCACGCGCAGCACCCCGTCGGTCTCATCCATCTGCCATCGGCTCTCGATTTCACCCGCAGCGCGCAGCGACGTTCCGAGCTTCATGTCTCCGCCAGGGTCGGAGATATCGACGACCTGGATCTTCGAGCCCCAGGTCTGGTCCCAGTCCCTCCCGGCGACGTACATGCGTTGATTGGTCACGCTGACGCTTCGTCGCGCCCAGCCCCAGTCGTCTTCGGAGTCCTCGAAGACGAGCATGTCGACCTGCCTCGTCTGAGCGGGGCTGCCGATGTCGAAGGACGTCACGGTAGTTCGAGGCGTGTTGCTGCATTCCCAGCAGTAGCCGTTCTCGTGGCTCACGACGTAGAGCACGTCGCCCACGATCCGCGAGTCGGATACTGCGCCGGCGAGCTGCGTGTCGCTGAGCACTCGCACGTTCCTCGGGTCGCTCGCGTCGAGGGACAGCACTCGGCTCGATTCCCGCCAATCGCCGTTCGGGCCATACCACCCGTAGGAGTCGAAGAGCGCGAGCACGACATTGCCGCGCAGATACATCTCGAATGGCGTGGCCTCGGTCTTGAAGCGCCCCAGGAGCGTCAGTCGGTCCTGGGTACCGATGTCGATGACGCTGAGTCCACCGAAACGGGACAGGGCATAGAGCCGGTCTCCCGCCGTCTGGACGATGTCCGCCTCTTCGATCGCGCGCTCCGGGTCTTCCGCGCCGCCCTGTCCGCCTCCGCCTCCGCCCCCGCCAGTGCCCCCGTTGCTGCCGCCCCCGTACTGGGAGTCGCCAAGATCGGGATCGTCGGAGACGAAGCCGCCATGGTCGACCTGGCGCTCGGTGGAGCTGGAGCAAGCGAACAGGAACAAGCCAGCGAATGCCAGGTAGGCCAGCAGCAGGAGGCCTCGAGGCGGGCCACCGCGTGAGAACGAAGAACGAGCCATGCGAGGGCCGCCTGCAGGAGCCACGCCAGAACGCGCGTCCAGCCAGAACGCCAGGAAACACCGGGGAATCCAGCGCAGGGTAGAACTCGGCTCAGCCTGGCACACTCGGCGATCGCGCAGGCTCGGGTTCGCCGGGTGTTAGGCTGCTACCAATCCTTGCGCCGACTGTTCTGGCTCGCCGTCTTCTTGCTCTGCGCCTGGCCCAGACCAGCGTGGGCGAAGGAAGCCTCCAGCGTGTTGCGCGTCGTGAGCTGGAATGTCTGGGGCGTGCCCTTCGTCTCCGATGCACGCGAGCAGCGCATGCGGGCGATCGGCCCCGCCATCGCGAAGCTGCGACCCAACGTCGTGCTGCTCCAGGAACTCTGGAGCGAAGGTGACGCCGAGGTCGTGATCCAGGCGCTCGCTGACGCGGGGCTTGCCTACGAGATCCATGGCGCCTCCGCCAGGTTCGCTGCGTTCGGGAGCAGCGGCCTGCTGATCGCTGCGGATCGGCCCCTGCGTGGGGTGAGTCGCCTCGACTACGAGCTCGGTCGCTGGCCGCACACGCCGTATCACCTGGACTGGCTGAGTCGAAAGGCGGCGCTGGCTGCCACCATCGACACCCCTGGAGGTCCGTTGCTCTTGGTCAACACTCACTGGCAGGCGGCTTACCGCACGGGCAACTACGCTCCTGTTCGCCTCGCGCAGTCCCTGGAGCTGTGTGAGTGGCTGACCGAGCGCGAGACCTCCCACCTGTTGCTCGCCGGGGACTTCAACCAGGAGCCTGGAGAGCACGCCACGGACCTGCTCGGGGCCCGACTGGGCGCGGGAGAGCTCGCCGGCGGCGAGGGCCTCGACCGGATATTTGCCGTGGGGATCCGGTTGGAGCACGCGCGAGAGGCCCTGACCGAAGACGTCGCCTTGACAGACGGGCGACGGATGCCGCTCTCGGATCACCCTGCGTGGGTCGCGGACGTGCAGCTCGTGAGTCGCCGCGTGGAAAACAGGTCGGCGGTCGAGGCCGACTCGCTGAGAGAGCTGGCGGCCGAGACGCGCACGCTCCGTCGCCAGCTCTGGACAGCGAGGATCCTCGCGCTGCTCGGCGCGCTCTGCTGCTTTCGACTGCTCCTCGGGGGCAGGGTTCGGGGGTTAGGGGGCCCCTGGATCGCGCGTCGGGGCCGTGCCGTGCGTCGGGTCCTGCTCGTCGTCACGCTGTCGGGCACGGCGTATGCGGCGTACTTCGCTTGGGGCTACGCGCCGTCGCAGGCGCGCGGGCTGAACCATGCCCTGGAGCGCCTGCGACGCTGAGCCGCGCCGACTACATGCCGCCGCCCATCTCCTTCTCCGAGTTCACGATCTGGTCGAAGGTCGCTTGATCGATGTGGACCGGGGTGTAGTCGCCGCCGCCTG
>JAGQIY010000135.1 GCA_020430865.1 Myxococcales bacterium | reverse complement strand
GCCGGCATCATCCTGGCTGGCGCCGGAGTCGTCGGCCTGGCGGTTGGCGGGGTGTTCGGACTCAGCGCGAAGAACAAGTGGAACGACGCGGACTGCCAGGACGGCGTCTGCCCGACCCAGGAGCGTCAAACCCTCGCGGAAGACGCCAAGAGCCAGGCCAACCTGTCCACCCTGTTCTTCGCCGGCGGCGGTGTGTTGAGCGCCGTTGGTGTGATCCTGTTGTTGACCGCGCCCAGCAAGCAGGAACGGCCCCCTACTGCCCGCCTCAAGGTCTCCCCGGCCGTCGGCCCGCGCGCCACCGGCGTCTGGCTGGGAGGCAACTTCTGATGATTACCCTACGGAAAAGTATTCTCGCATCTGCCCTGCTCGCCGTCACCGCCTGCGCCAACGTGCTCGGCATCGAGGACACCGAGCTGGCGGCCTCGTGCAAGCCCGGCGATTTCTCCTACGATGGGGGCGACGGCCCCGGTGAAGGGCCGCAGAAGGAAGGGCCCGGAGAGGACTTCTCGTGCGTCGGCAATCAGCCAGTGGAGATGGCCACGACCAACACCGTGAAGATCACCCTCGCCATCGTCAACCTGGTCAACCCGTCGGAGACCATCGAGGGCGTTTCCGTGCGGGCGTGCGCTTCACGCGGCGACCTGAACTGTGCGAACGTGGTCGCCGAGACGACCAGCAACGCCGACGGCCTGGCCGTGCTGGAGGTGCCCACGACCTCGAACCGCGGAAAGACAGGCTACACCGGCTACTTCGAGATCAAGGGGCCCGACGCCAAGAACCGAGTGTTCCTGGACTACCTGCAGTTCTTCAGCCGACCGATCACTCGCGACCGGCTGTACGCCTTGTTCCTCGTGCGGCCCGAGGACTTCGTCACGCTCTTCCCCAACGACGCCGACACGGCTGGGGATCCGAACCGCGGCGCGCTCGCCCTGGAGGCCGTGGACTGCCCCAACGCCCAGATCGATCCAACGATGCAGGGCGCCCCCCACGTGCGCTTCGCGATCGAGAACTCGTGCGACGTGCTGGATGAGAGCTCTCGAGAGTTCTACTTCTCGAACCTGACGCCGTCGACGACCATCAGCGAGACCGAGAGCGCGCTGGCGATCGGTGGCTTCATCGGCATCAAGCCCGCCAACGACGTGGTGGTGCAGGCCTACTGGCGCCCGGATGCACAGAACCTGAAGGTGGTCGAAGACCGCGTGATCGTACGTCCCGGTACGCTCACGACGCTGCGCTTCGAGCCTAACCAGTAGGCTCGAACGCCGCTCCAGGTGCGCTCACTCCGCGGGGAAAGCGCAGGGCCTCACCAGATATGCGAGCGGAGTCGCGTCCGGTGCCTTCGGGCTGACGGGGTAGGTGCCGACGAGCTTGAAGCCAAAGCGATCGCAGAGCTTCAGCACGCCGACGTTGTTCACGAGCGTGAACGCGACGATGTACTGGAGCGGCGACACGTCGGCGTTCTCGAGCACGCTCTTCACCGCGAAGCCGATCACGCCGCTCGCGACGTGCGTTGGATCGACGTACGCGCTCATCTCCGCCATCACGCCCTTCACCGCCGGATTCGAGCGAAACGGCGAGAGACTGATCCAGCCCACCACCTCGCCTGCCGCATTCTCGGCGCAGGTGAAGCTGAAGACGTCCGTCTGATCCAGCAAGCGCTCGGCGAAGTACGTCTTGTAGTCCTTGGTGACCGGTGGTGGCGTCCCAAGACTCGACTCGATGCCGCGAGTCCAGATGTCGAGCACCTGGTCCAAATCATCGATCGTCGCTTGCCGCACGTTGAAGCTCTGCTCGGACATCGACCGCACCTCCAAAGCCCGGAAGCTATCAGACTCCTCAGGCTTGGAGCAGCGCCGTTCGACAGCTGCGCCCTTCGACAGCTGCAGCCTTCGCCTTCGAGACCTGCGCCCTTCGAGACAGGTCTCGCTGCTTACGCCGCGAGGGCTGGGTTCTTCGCGGCGGTCGGCTTTACCTTCTGCTAGCCTTCGGGGCAGACTTGCGATTCCTCGTAACCCGTCCGCGTTTCGACGGGCGTGACCACGAGAGCGACACGCTGCACCACCCACCAAGCCTCTAGATGCACTCCCTCAAAGCAGGCGACGTCCTTTCCTACTCTTCTGGTAGCCACGATCGCGGCCCCTACGGTTTCCGCACGCTGCGCCCCGGTGGCAACCTGATGGCCCTCTTCCAGAGCCGCTGGCCTCACTTGGTCCAGGGCTTCGAGGGCAAGCTGCCGATGATCATCAACGCCTATCCGGCGTGCGTCGGCACCTTCGACTTCGGGGTCACGGTGGACACCTACCTGAGCCACTCGACAGGCTCGCGCGCCCTGCATTTCTCGCATCTGGAGAAGATGCCAGTGATGCTGATCGGGCAGCCCCTGTTCATGGCAGACCTGCTCTTTCGCCACCTCGCGAAGACGCCGATGCTGCCGGAGACCTTGCTCTTCGCCTGCGGTGGCTACGTGATGCCGCGCTCGCTGGAGACGGCGTTGCGTCAGCTCGTCGCGCCGTACTGCGCTGACTTCAACGTGATCCATGGCTACGGAGTGGCCGAGGTGGACGCGGGTTGTCTTTTCGCGTCCGAGCGCTCCGAGCACGGTCACTTGGTCTATGAGCCGCGAAGCGCCGACGTCGAGGTGGCGCTGGATGGCACCGACCTGGCGCTCTCGATGCGTCGTCCAGACGGCGCCTACGTGATCGAGCGCTTTCCCACTGGGG
>JAGQIY010001247.1 GCA_020430865.1 Myxococcales bacterium | reverse complement strand
GGGCGATCCGTTTGGCCGAACCAGACCCGATCCGTTTGGCCGAACCAGCGGCGATCAGCTCAGGCGGGCCATGACATGAATCTCTCCTCCTCCGCGTTGTGGTTGCTTGTAGAGGCGTCGTGGGAGTTCGAGAGAGTCCAGTGAGCTGGACGAGTCAGCGGACGGCCACGGTTGGCGAGCCCTTGCGAGCCGAAGCGCGGAACGCGCTGGTGATTCTCACCTCCTCCGCCAGCCCAGAGGTCGTTCCACGCTTCACGACCACTGCGCCCCAGAGCGATCGCAATGGGCCTCGCGTTTCCCCATGGTCCAACCGTGCCTGTGGCTTCTAAGAGCGCCACGTGCTTGCCGAACCAGGGCGAGGGCTGCGTCCTTTCGGAACAGGGGAGCATTGAAACAAAAGGTAAGGCCAAGGTACCCTGTGCCCTCAACTTTCGGGAGAAATCTTGTTTCGCTTCTATCGCGCCGTTCCACTATCTGGTCTGGCGGGTCTCCTTTGGCTCGCCCCAGTCCATGCTCAAACCCTGCAGGTCAGCGATCTGCAGATCGCCCGTCGCGTGGACATCAGCGCTTACGAGCCGGCTGCAGGCGCAACTGTCGGCCCTGACGGAGTCGTCTACTTCATCGGGGCAAGCCAGTCGGCGATCTACCGCCTCGCGACCGATGACACGATAACCCTCGTGGTCGCGAACATCGGTCGCTTTCCTGCCGGCCGCAGCGACTTGAAGCTGGGCCGGGACAGTCTGCTATACGCGCTCAAGACGGATACTTACCCCGCGGAAGTAACCCGCGTCGCCCTCGACGGCACCGTGCAACCGCTGCTCGCAACCATAGACGACGGGGGGACCGGCAATGCGGGAGGGCTCGACTTCGATCACCAGGGAAACGTCTACACTTCCGACAACAAGAACTACATCTCCGTGGTCACGCCAGCTGGTCAGGTCAGTCAGATTCCGATCGGCATCCCCGACGTCGACGAGATCGAACGCGGCATCGACGACTCCCTGTATTTCACCGGCAATGATGCCAACTCCCCGTCGATCACGCGCCTGGACCACACCGGGGCTACATCCACTTTCGTTACCATCCCGGGAAAGAACGCCGCGGCGATGGCACTCGATTTCGTGACGAATACTCTTTACGCGGTCGCAGAGCATTCGAACGAGGTGCTGCGCGTGCGTGATGCGAACGGAAACGGATCCATCGAACCGTCCACGGAGGTGGAGGTCGTGTTGACGGACACAGCGCCACGGGACATCGCCTACGGACCGTCGGCTTCGGGTAGCGGCTATTCGATCTACGCAATCGATGACAGCTCGATCTTCGAGCTGAGCGGCCTTGCAACGTGGGACCGTGACCTTGGCCCACACATCGACGACGACCACGACGGCTACTGCGAGAGTGGGGCAGATCAAAACGCGGACGGCGATTGCTTGGATGGGGGTGAGGATACGCTGGATGGTGACTGCAACGACGCGGACCCAGCATTTTTCCCCGGGGCAGCAGAGATCTGTGACGGCATAGACAACGACTGCGATGGCACGGCAGACGAGGACTTCCCCACCCTCGGAGATGGCTGCAGCAGCGGAGTCGGCGCGTGTGAAAATACAGGCTTCATGGTCTGCTCCAGCGATCAGCTCGGCGTCGAGTGCGACGCCGTCGCTGGCACACCAACTGCAGAAATCTGCGGGAACTCCGAAGACGAGGACTGCGATGGTGCCGTAGACGAGTGCAGCGGCGGCGGCGCGGGCGGTGCTGGCGGTACCGGGGGCGCTGGTGGGACAGGCGGAATGCCGGAGTACGATGGCGGGGGCATCGAAGCAGACGGTGGCATCGCCAAGAAGAAGATCAGCAATGACGGCTGCAACTGCAACCTGACGTCCCGCAGGCAACCACCCGTTTCGTGGCTCATCGGACTCGCGGCGGTAGGCCTCATCCGCCGCCGCCGCCGCTACCGGTGATCAGTGCCGGCCGCCCGGCGAGGTAGAAGACCGGAAAGCCACCTCTTTCGGATCGGCACGTACTTCCCAGCCACACGACTCACGAGAGAATGTGAGCGACGGGTGGGTTGCATACGCCGTGTATTTCGCCCTCATCACTCATTCCACAGCCTCCGAAGCCCGCCCAAGACCCGTTCCAGGGTCTACGACGCGTACCAGGCCAGGTCATGGCCCACAGCGTGCAGGCACGAGCGCGCCCGCGGAAGACGGTCCTCATGAAGCGGTTACGTTCTGCCTCCCGGGTCAGCCTGCGACTCATTGCTTCGCCGAGCACTTGCTCGCACGCAGCGTAGACGACGGACTCTTCCGAGGCGTCATGTCCCTCGAGCAATGAGGCAATCTCCGCGACAAGGGTTGAGTCTGGCGTCGGAACCAACAAGGAGGTGAGCGCCCGTGTTCGATTCGAAGTTGCAGCGCGCCGTCAGGCAGTGACCCTGCGATTCGATTTACCGCAGGGAATAGCATCTTCTTCACCCGGCCAACGTTCCGTTAATCTTCATCGGCTACGAGGCTTGGGAAAACCTGCGCATGTCTCGTCATAAGGGGTGGGTTCAGAAGTATCGCTATCCAATCTACTTCTTCGTAGCCGTCGCGTTCTGGAACGCGATCGGAGCTGGCCTGTTCGGCTTCATGATCAACCCCCCCGTCGCGCTGTATTTCATGCAGGGCCTCAACACGACGCCAGTGCACGGGCACGCCGCCTTGTTCGGCGTCTACGGCATGCTCGGACTCG
>JAGQIY010001246.1 GCA_020430865.1 Myxococcales bacterium | reverse complement strand
TTCTTCAGACCCCGTGAATCTCCTGCCATCTGGCACCGTCCTTTCGTGGACGACGCGAGCACGACCAACCCCGCCTGTCACGACGGGGTCCGGAGAGCACTTACCCTGCGGTTTCCGTTTGCGAGAATCGAGGGGGCCGTATCCACCCTCGCCGTATCCCTTGAGGAAGCGGGCGGCGACGACGTCCTTGGACGGCCAAAAGCCTTGGAACGGTGAATTCCGTTCCGACGTGCTTTCGCCACCGGATTCAGCGCGCAGGCGCGGCCACGGGGGAGGGCCAGAAAGGCAGTGGGACAGGAAATGACCGGGCGTTTCAGTCCGCTGCGTCGCCTATTCCAAGGGCGCGATGGAACACCGTGTGGACTTCGAACAACGCTCCCTCAATCGTTGACTCATCCAAACGAGCTGTTGGATCCTCCCACGAATAGCTCACGGGGGCCTCTGGGCCTTCCTTCACGCCCAAAACACCGGTAATAACCAGGATCTTCAGCATTTCCAGCCGCCACTCCGAGCCGACCAGGCCTTCAAGCCACGAAGAGGCTTGGGCGGACTTGTGGGCGTAGACGGCAGCCAGCACTTCGTCAGTCATGTCGCGTGCACGAAAATGCACACCGAGGAGGCGAGGCACTTCACAGAGCGCACCTAGAAATGGATACGAATCTCTCCATTCATCTATCAGCGACTCGAGACGGTCGATAGAATACATGCGATCTATCTTACGCAGCGACGCCCAAGTGATAACCGCCGGTCCCTCTTTGGTGGCGTATTCAATCGCCATGTTCACGAATCGGATAACATCACGCGGACGGTCCAACGTCCTGTCCAAGATGTAACTCATCGGCTCCGGCTTGCGCGCCTTGCGGGGGCTTGGCAACACGTCGGCCAAGGTGGCTCCCTCTTTCGTGTAGTGCTGACGAAACAACGCCGCAACGCGCTCTGTGAGCATCTGGGTCAGTTCGTTGCGCGTCCAACGCACCTTCACCGTGTAATCGTTCCACTTCTCTCGCTGCGGCCCTCGGTTCATGTCTGTGAAGATTCGATGGTAGATATTCTCGCGCAGCGCAACCACGATCTTCACAGTGCTGAGACGAGTATTGATGTCACGAACCGATTGCAGAAGACAGCGAAGCAACTCCAAATAGAGCGAGTCGTCAGGCATCCAGTTCTTGTCTAGATCATCAATCAGCAAGAAATAGTGCTGCTGCTTGTTCTGGAAACCGCCCGCTGCCAGGGACTCGAGTGCAGCATTCAGCTCAGTTACAAGAACGGACGAGACGATCTCTTGCACGCGCCTGGTCTCGTCGGCTGAGATGGTTCGGTTGGTTGCGTGTTGTTCCTGCTTGGTAGCACTTAGCCCGGCCTGCAAACCACCGGCTTTGACGGCGAATTTGCCCTCAAAGTCCTCTTCAAGCTTGTTAGTAACCTGGTCCACCACGCTTTGGACACACCGTTCCGATGTGATCCAGAAGTCCTGGTGTTTTCCGGCGTACGTAGTCGCAGCTTCTTGGGCCTGGGCCGCCTTTGTCCGAAAGAACCGACTAATTGGCCCGGGCGGTTCAAGTCCCTCGTAGCGCAATCGCGACAGTTCCAGCACGCAGACGTGTCGCCACAGGTACTTGTAGAAGATCTCCAAGTTGATTTTGAGCGATGTTAGGAAACGCAGTATCTGCGAGTTTTGCAGGTACTGCATGCTCAGTTCCTCGGGGTCCAGTCGACGACAGTGCGTCTCACGTCGCTCAAGTTCACTGAGCAACGCGGTCTTCCCGCTACCCGTTCTACCAATGACAAGGAAGGCCGCGTCCGCCGGATCTCGGAGTCGCGCGAGCACCCCTGTATCAACGAACACTTCCGACAATAGTGCGTCGTTGGCAGCATCCAACGCACCGACGACCAGCCCACGCCGAAGCTTCACCCTCCCCATGGAAACGCCTCAACCGGCAGTCATGCGTCGATAGCGCTGTGCTCGCTCAAGGATAGAGTCATGGATATCCTCGATCCCGCCGGCCACCATCAGACCTGCGCACGCTTCCGCCTCGCCGGCGAGCAGGGTTCGCAGCTTGGCCTCAGCTTCTGCAAAAGTAGTTGCAGCGCGAAGCTCCTCAAGCAGTCTGCGAACTTCATTTTCAGCCATGGTGTGTGGATCCATAACACCGCATCCCGGCGGCACAATGCGTCTTCCTCGGCACTGGACCTGTGTTCCGTGGCAAAGGGCGTCCTTCCCCGCAGAAACTTAACAACCTTCGGGCATTTGCATGCGCAGTTGCGCCCAGATGTCGCGTCACGACAGGGCGAGCGCCGCGTCCGCCAGCTCCTGCATCTCTTGGCTGTGGCTCACGAAGCGCACCCCGTTCGCCCCCACGATGTCCGCAGCCCGGCGCACCAGCACCAACTACATCCGCGTTTGGCGTCGTCGAGCGCGACCCCTGACTCATCCCGCACCGTCGTTGGCCGCTCGATCCCGTGCCGGCGGGCGGAGAACATCGTGGGCGCCGCCGAGACCCGCCTCGCACTCGCCGGAGACGTCATAGTCTTGAGCGCCGACGCTCTTAACCCGAAACTGGCGATCCAAGGTCAAGCGTTCGCCCGCGGCGCACCGGCACGCCTCGCGCAACTCGATCTACACGCGCGGTCGACGGCCAGGCAGAGTTCTTCGAGAGTGCTCACGTTTCGCAGCACCAGGTCAACGGCGAATGAGTCGCTGGTCGTCTCGGTTTCTTGTTGTGCGAGCGCGCCGGCGAGCTGTCTCGCCGGACGAACGACTCGCCACAATTGCCCGCCGAGCTCCTTCAAGGCCGCGAACGACAACTACTTCGTCAGTGGGCCCTCTCCCAATTCTTGCTCGGAGGTCGTGTGCCATCACGCGTGAGCATCGATGGACTGGCGCATCCGTGAATGGCGCCCCTATCTGGACGGTCCTCCAGTCGATTTGCCGGAATCGCGTTTCGACAGCGCCCGGGGTGCGTCTCGTGTACGCGACAGTAGCCAGTTCAGCTAGCGGGGAGGGCCGCCCCATACGCGTGAGCACTTGGACTGGTTCGACGAGTTGGCCTGACGCCGGAGCGACCGCAGCGTGGTCGCTCTCAGATTCGAGACTTGAAATCCCTCGCGGCCAACTTCGACGACGAATTTCGTCGGCACTGCGTTGACGTCGAGCAAGGGCGACTGACCGCGGAGAAGGCGCTTCAGTCCTGGACGACTGCTGAGGCCTACCGGAGCG
>JAGQIY010001245.1 GCA_020430865.1 Myxococcales bacterium | reverse complement strand
GCCTTGCTTCGCTCGCCCCAGCTTGCTGGTGCGGTCGCTGGCCTCGCCGTCGCTTCGCTGGGCTCGGCTTGCAGGTGTGCAGTCGCTGGCTGGGGCCTTGCTTCGCTCGCCCCAGCTTGCTGGTGCAGTCGCTGGCTGGGGCCTTGCTTCGCTCGCCCCAGCACGAAGCTCTCAGGTTTCCGAGCCCAACCCTAGCTCTCTCACTAACCCTGGCTCTGGCTCGCTCTCGTCCAATTCTGCCGGCGTGCTCGGCGGTGTCCAGGCCGAGGCCGGCTTCGCCGGTGCTCGCTGCGCTCGCAGCCTGGACACCGCCTGCGACTCGCCGGCGGAGGGGTCGGGTGATCGAAAGGAGGTCACCTGATGCTCGAAATCTATCCGTTCATTCTCGAAACCATCACCATGATTCGGCCGCTCGCGGCTCAACTGTGCCGCGCGGATCCTGATCTGTACCGGCAGCTCAAGCGTGCTCAATCCTCCATCGCGCTCAACGTCGCGGAGGGCGCCTACAGCCGCGGTCGCAACCAACACGCGCGCTTTCAGTGCGCGATGGGTTCGGCGCGAGAAGCGCTGGCGTGTCTCGAGGTAGCCGCGGCGCTCGGTGAAATACCGCCGCTCGACGAGGCGCTGTACGCGCGCTTCAATCGCATCATCGGCACGCTGCACCGGCTGTCGGTGAGGTGAAGGGCCGGGGGGAGCGTGTCGCGGTGCGCTCTCTCCCCCAAGAAAACCGTCAGGTCGCGACCGGCAAGCTCGCCGGCGCGTCCTGGTCGTAGAACTGCGCGTACCACTTGCGCAGGGCGCCGATGGCGCCATCGCCGTCGCACAGCATCGGGCGATCGCGGTAGCACTTGTTCTCCCAGATCGCGATGTCCTCCTGGAAGCCGACCTGGAGGTTCGTGATGTAGCCCTGGGCGAACTGCTCCATCTTCGCGTCGGAGCCGACCTTCTTCAGCATCACGCCGAAGCGCAGGTGCAGGCTGTTTCCGTCAATCGGCGTGTGAGCGTTGATCAGTCGACTGTGCAGGTAGCCCTGCATGTCCGTGACCTGGAAGCCGGGGCCATAGTAGGTGGCCTCGAGGGCGAACTTGTCCTTACCGCCGCCGCGCGGATACGCGATGCCGGTCGTGCGCTGGATGGCGAGGTGGCCGTCGAACTCGTTGTCGAAGGTGTCGACATGGGTGCCGTGGACGCGGGGAAAGTGGCCCTTGTCGGCGACGTTCTCCACGATTTCCTTGGGGTGCGTCCTGATCGTCAGGATGTTCTTGGTCCAGCTAGTCCACTCGGGATCGCCCCAGCCTTCGAGATCCGGAACCTCGAAGAACGGCGCGCGGCGCTTGCTGTCGTGCCACAAGTAGATGAGGCCGTTCTTCTCCAGGATCGGGAAGGTGCGCACGCAGGCCTTGGGGGGGATCCGCTTGGCGTAGGGGACCTCGTTGCATGCCCCATCTGGACCGAATTTCCAGGCGTGGAACGGGCAGCGAATGTCGTTCCCCTCGACCTTGCCGCCGTGGGCGAGGTGCGCTCCGAGGTGCGGACAGAAGGCGTCGTGGATGTGCACCTGGCCGTCGTCGAGGCCCCGATAGGCGACCAGGTCGCGGCCGAAGTAGCGCATGGGCTGGACATCGCCGGGAGCCAGGTCCTCGGCCCAAGCCACGACGAACCATCCCGTTGGGTATCCATTGAAGCTGAGCAGCGCCATCGTCGCGTAAGCCTTTCTCCGTCCGTCCTCGACTGATCGTTCTCTGACCTGGCGACGATCCCGTTTGACTCCCGCCGCGTGAGAAAATAGAACACGTTCTATTCGCACTCGCAAGGCCTTCCACCGGTATCCAGACTGCGTGGCGGCGCGCCCTTCGAGTGCCTCGGGTATGCGTTTCGAGGAAGGTTTGAGTTCATGAGCGAAGCACCTCACAGGCGGTTCGAGGGACACGTGGCTTGGGTCACGGGCGCGGCCGGCGGCATCGGTCGGGCGACGGCGCTGCGGTTCGCCGCGGAAGGCGCAAGCGTTGCGTGTTTCGACGTCAACCAGTCGGGGCTCGCCGAGACGCAGGGACAGATCGAAGCCGCGCAGGGGGTGAGCGCTCCGTTCGTGTGCGACGTCAGCAATCCGGACTCGGTGAAGGAAGCCACCAGCGCGGCACGGGAGCGCTTCGGCAAGCTCCATCACCTGGCGAACGTCGCGGGCGTGCTGCGCAGCGAGTCGACGCTCGAGCTCAGCTTCGAGGACTGGAGCAAGGTCATCGGCATCAACCTCACCGGTACCTTCTTGATGTGTCAGGCCGCGCTGCCGCACCTGCTGGAAACCAAGGGCACGATCGTCAACACCTCGAGCACCGCGGCGCTCGGTAGTCACCCGTGGATGGCAGCCTATGCGGCGTCGAAGGGCGGCGTGCTCTCGCTCACCAAGAGCCTCTCGATCGAGTTCATCAAGCGTGGCGTTCGCATCAACGCGATCATCCCCGGCGCGATCGCTACCAGCATGCACTCCCAGTTCCGCTTGCCCGAAGGCGGCGAGGTGGAGCTGCTCAAGGGCGCCATCCCGCATATTCCGTACGGAACTCCTGAGTGCGTCGCTGGCACGATCGCCTTTCTCTCGTCGAAGGACGCCGGATTCATCCACGGCGCCGAGCTGCTGGTCGACGGCGGAGCGATGAGTTGAGCCCGTCGTCTGCGGCTTCGGCAGCGGAGGTGCGCGAATGAGCATGCCCAAGGACGTGCGAGTCATCGACCTGATGCTGAACATCCCAGGGGAGGACAACAGCGGTTGGTACGAGTTCATGAAGCCACTGCTGCTCGACCGGGAGAGCCAGCAGGTGTTCAAGATGCCGGCGCAGTACATGTTCAAGAACATCCCTGACGTCGGCGCCCAGGAAGACTACGTCGACTACACGATCAAGAAGCTCGACGAGTTCAACATCGAGCGGGCGCTCATGGGCATCGACGACGAGAACGAGGTCGTCAAGCAAGCCAAGCAGCGCTTCCCGGACCGTATCCTCACGAGCTACCACGCCAACCCGAACAACGGCATGGACGAGGTGCGGAAGATCGTTCGCATGCACGAGGAGCACGGAATCGTCGCGGTGACGGCGTTTCCGTCGGGACTCTGCCCCCAGGTGCCCATCAACGACAAGCGCTGGTACCCGATCTACGCCAAGTGCGTGGAGCTGGATCTGCCGTTCTGTTGCTGCGTCGGCGTCCCGGGTCCTCGGCTCCCCATGGCGCCGCAGCACGTGGAGCTGATCGACGAGGTGTGCTGGTTCTTCCCGGAGCTGAAGTTCGTGATGCGCCACGGCGCCGAGCCCTGGGTGGATCTCGCGGTGAAGCTCATGCTCAAGTATCCAAACCTGCACTACATGACGAGCGCGTTCGCGCCGAAGCACTACCCCAAGGCGATCATCGACTACGCGAACACTCGTGGTGCGGACAAGATCCTGTATGCCGGCTATTTCCCCATGGGTTTGAGTCTCGAGCGGATCTTCGCGGAGCTGGACCGGGTGCCTTTCAAACCGCAGGTATGGCCGAAGTTTCTGCGTGAAAACGCCGTGCGAGTGTTCAAGCTAGAGGATTGATGTCGCCGTCCGCTCCCCCACGCAGTCGCTTCCACCACATCCGGCGTCGCATCCGCATGCCCCGCTGGTCCGAGCGTCGGACCCGCGTCGAGACGCCACGCCCCTTCGCCGAGGGGAGCCTGCGCCTCTCCCATGGCTCAGAGCTCGGCTTCGGGCGCTATGGGGCCGCCGGGGGACGCCCGGTGTTCTGGTTTCATGGCACCCCAGGGGGTCGTCACCAGCTGCCTCTGGACGCGCCGAGCGCGGCGGAGGCGCGGGGGCTCGAGATCATCAGCGTGGAGCGACCGGGGATCGGTGAGTCGACGCACCAGCCGGATCGCTGCTTGCTCTCCTACGCGCAAGACGTCGGGGAGCTGGCGGATTCCCTGGGGCACCCGGAGTTCAGCGTCGTCGGTCTGTCGGGTGGCGGACCCTACGTCTTGGCTTGTGCACACGAGCTGCCAGAGCGCGTGGTCGTCGGCGTGAGCCTCGGAGGGGTCGGGCCCTGTCACGAGACGAGCGGCGCCCCGAGCTATGGCGCGAGGCTGCTCGGCCTGATGAAGGCCGTGGACCGCCACCGCGCTCCGCTCGGGGAGCTCTTGAGCGTCGTCGTCCAGCCGCTCAGGCCGCTGGTCAGCCCGTGCTTCGATCTCTACGTGAAGTACGGTCCACAGGAGGATCGCCCGGTGTTCGAGCGGGCCGAGATGAAGGCCATGTTCTGTCGCGACATCGTGGCGGCGACGGAGAAGGGGATCCGGGCGCCGATCTACGACCTATCGCTGTTCAGTCGGCCCTGGCCCTTCGATCCCGCGAACATCCGTGTGCCGATCCACTTCTACCACGGAGACGCCGACACCATCGTACCCCTGAGCCACTCGGAGTACCTCGCGGAAGTGATCCCCGATACGTCCCTCGAGGTGCTCGAGGGGCTGGGTCACTTCGCCGGCTTCATGAGCGCGCCTCGGGTGCTGGACCGCATCGTGGAGGTCTGGCAGCAGCGGGAAGCCGAGTCGGAAGCGGGCGATGAGCGCCTCGGCCGTGACTCTGCGCCGCCGGCTGCTTGACTCAGGCGGTACCTGGCGCGTCTCACCCCCAAAACCCCGAGGAAACGCGGCTACGCTGGGGTGGTCAGCCGAAGATCAGGTAGCCAGCGCCGCTGATGAAGAAATTCAGGATGATCACCGCGAGGGAGGAGTTGACCACCGCGCGCGTCGTGGCCCAGCCGACGCCCTCGGAGCCGCCGTAGGTGGAGAGCCCGCAGTAGCCGCTGACTACGGGGATTGCGGCACCGTAGGCGAAGCACTTGGTCACCCCGACGATCACGTCACCCCAGTCGACCAGGCTCCAGTTGATGAACGTCTGGGCCGAGATCCCGAAGAACATCTTGCCGGTCCACATGCCGGTCAGGATCGAGACGCCGCCAGCGATCACGACGCACATGATGGTCATGATGGTGCTGGCGACGAAGCGCGGCTTGATCAGGTAGTCGATGGGATCGGCCGCGGTCATGCGCAGGGCGTCGACCTGTTCGGTGACCACCATCGAGCCAATCTCGGCAGCGATGCCCGCGCCGACGCGGGTCGCGAGCATCAAGGCGCAGATCGACGCCGCGATGTCCCGCACGATCAACTCGAGGAAGGTCGCGCCGAGCAAGGTCACGTCTGGCACCGCGCGCTTGACCTGGATCCCGGCCTGATAGGTCAGGATCATGCCCATGAAGCCCATCACGATGCACAGGAAGACCAGGCTCCGATTGCCGATCTCGTAGCACTGCTGGAGGATCGCGCCGGGGCGCCGCTGGCCGCGGAAGGTGTAGTACAGCGTCTGCACGAAGACCGAGTACTGAGCCTTCGCCGAGCCGACCAGGTCGATGACGGCTGCGCCGACCGCTGCAATGCCCCGCGGTTCCGTCGGGAAGTCGTCTTCCTCGATGTGGCCGACGGCGCTCGACGGGCCCATAGGGGCGCTGGAGTTGCTGGCAGTCATGCGTGTCTCACCCGAGCGCGAAGGATACGAGGTAGTCGAGCATGAACATGCCCGCCGCGCTCACCACCACGGTGGCGTTGACGGCTCGGCCCACGCCGGGAGCTCCACCCGAGGTGGCGATACCGAACTGACAGCTCGCGAGCGCCATGATCGCGCCGAAGACGATCGACTTGGCGAGGCCGTGGAACACGTCTCCCACGTCGAGCAGGCCGCTGACGATGCCGTTGTAGAAGATCTGCGGCTCGACCCCGAGCACGCCGTAGCCCGCATAGGCGGCGCCGAACAGCGCCAGCGCGTCGGAGAAGATGGTGGACAGGAAGATGGTGGTCACCATCGCGATGAAGCGGGGGACGATCAGGAAGCTGATGGGGTCGATGGACAGCGCGCGGAGGGCGTCGATCTGCTCCGTCACCACCATGGTGCCCAGCTCGGCGGTGTTGTTCGCGCCGACGCGACCACTGAGCATGAGCGCGGTCAGCAGCGGGCCGATCTCCCTCAGGGTGGTGAAGCCAGCGGCCCAACCGAGCAGGCCCTGAGCGCCGTAGCGCTCCACGATGGGCGCTGCCTGGATGATCATGATGCCGCCGGTGAAGAGCGCGGTCACGACCACGATGGGCAGCGATTTGACGCCCATCTTGTACATGTTCTTGATGAGTTCCGAGTAGTCGAAGTCGAAGCGAGCGGCTCGCGAGGCGATGCGGCCGAAGAGCACGCCCATCCCACCCACGATCTGGGCCGTGGCGAGGAAGCTGGCTCCGACGGCGGAGAGCGGAGCGAGCACTGCGGGCGACTTCGCCATTCAGCCGCCTGGTGTACCATAAAGCCGGTCTGGACGTTTCGGGATGCGATCGGATTCGCGTCAGCTCGGCATCCAGAGGCTAGCCAAACGCCGGTCCTCTGGGTTCACTCGAGGTTCGCCGCTGGCCTGGCGGATGAGGGGCTCGCGCCTGGACCCCGAGAATAGAACGTGTTTCACTCCCCGCGTGGGAACGGAAGAGGAGAGCGCTGCCGTGGACCAAGGGGGCACCTTTGGAAGACCGCCGCTGGAGGAGCGAGCGACGATCGATGCCGAGGCCTTCAAGGCGGTGATGGCGAGCTTCGCGGCGTCGGTCACGGTGATCACGACCGTCGACGCCGAGGGTCAGCCCCACGCTCTGACCGCGACGGCGTTCAGCTCGCTGAGCAAGCACCCGCCGCTCTGTCTGGTCTGCGTCGACCAGCGCGCTCGCGCCCACGCCGTGATCCGTCGTGAGCGGCGCTTTGCCGTGAACATCTTGAAGCACGACCAGGCCGAGGTATCGACGCACTTCGCGACCTCCGTGGACGACAAGTTCGACGGCATCGAGTGGACCCCCGGAGAGCTCACGGGTTGTCCGCTGCTGCCCGAGGCGCTGGCCTGGATGGAGTGTCGACTGTTCGCGGAGCACCCGGGAGGCGACCACGACATCTTCATCGGTGAGCTGGTGAAGGTCGGCGTCGCCGAGGGCGTCCCCTTGGTCTATTTCCGCGGGCAATACGCGGAGCTAACCCAGCCCTAGTCCGATGGACGAGCGAGCGCAGGAGTTTCCCGCCGGAGCGGCCTGGGTGGTCGGCGGCAGTGGTGGCGTGGGAGCGGCGATCTGTGAAGCCCTGGCTAGGCGGGGTTGTCCCGTCGCGCTGACGTATCACCGAAACCGAGCCGCCGCGGACGAGGTGTGCGAGCGTCTGCGGACCTTCGACGTGATCGCTCACGCGGGAGCCCTGGACCTGGCGGACGACGCGGCGATCGCGCTGGAGTTTCAGGGGGTGAGGGAGCGCTTCGGGCGTGTGCACAGCGTGATCCTCGCGGCTGGCTCGAATATCCCCATGGAGTACATTGGTGACGTCACGCCCGAACGCTTCAAGGCGGTGATGCAGGCCGACGCGGTGGGAGCGTTCTCGCTGGTTCACGCGACGCTGCCTCATCTGCGTGAAGAAGGGGGCAGCTACGTCGCGCTGACCAGCGTCGGGCTCTCGCGGTTTCCACCACGAGACATGTTGAGCGTGGTGCCGAAGGCGAGCGTGGAGGCCTTGCTGCGAGGCGTCGCGCGAGAAGAAGGCCGTCACGGCGTACGCGCCAACTCGGTACAGCTCGGCGTGATCGAGGCAGGGATCTTCCTGCGCCTGAAGGGCGAGGCGTTCGACCAGCAGTGGCTGGAATCCGCGCGTCGCAACACCGCGCTCAAGCGCTTCGGTCGCGCCGAAGAGGTCGCCGAGGCGGTGGTCTTCCTGGCTTCCAACCGCGCCAGCTACGTCACCGGTCAGAGCCTGCTGCTGGACGGAGGTCACGCGTTGTGAGTCTTGCGTTGACTCGTGCTCTCACCCCCGAACCCCTGACCTCGAACCGCGCCCGGCTTGGGTGGAATTTATCTCATGGAAAAAGAAGCGTTGGAGATCGCCAGGCAGCTCACCGAGCGCACGCTGGCGGGAGACGTCGACGGAGTCGGCGAGCTGTATCACGACGACGCAGTCGTCTGGCGTAACTTCGATCAGCGGGAGCTGGTCAAGAAGCAGGTTCTGAAGGTGATCGGTCTGCTGGCGAAGAGCGTCGAAGGGCTGAGCTACACCGAGTTGAAGCTCACGCCGACGCCCACTGGCTTCGTGCAGCAGCACGTGATGCGTGGCCGTGCGCCGAACGGCGTCGAGCTCGAGGTGCCAGCGTGCTTGGTCGCCCGCGTCGAAGCAGGCCGAATTCGTCGCCTCGACGAGTACCTGGACTCCGCGGCGCTGGCGCCCCTGATGGGCTGAGGCGGCTTGGCTCAGTAAGGGTTGTCGGACTCCTGGGGCGCGGCCCTGAGCTTCGGATCTGCTTCGGGCTCGAGCTCCAGCTGAGTTACGCTTCCGCATGGAATCTTGATAGACACGGCCTTGCTGATCCAGGCAGGGCCAGGGTCCTTCCCGAGGCGCGTGAAGCGCAGGCCCTTGGTGCAGGGCAGCTTGAGCTTCTCGTTGGTGGGGCCGATCTTGATGCCGTGGACCCAGACGTCGGCCTTGGCGCTCGAGCGCACGTAGAGGTAGGACTCGTAGGGTTTGAGTCCCGCGTCGCTGGTCAGATCGTCCGGCGGCGACGCGTCCGGCGATCCGGAATCCGGGCTGGCGCTGCCGGCGGCGTCGGCGATCTCTGGGGCCGCGCTGGGGGCGGGCTCACTTGCCTCTGGGGCCGCTGGGGGGGGAGCGCTCGCCGCGGCGGGGGAGCTGCTCGACTCGGAACCCGGACCGCCTCGCATCGGGTTCACCACCAGGCTGACCACGAGGAAACCGATGCCCGCGCCAGCTACTGCGGCGGTGGTCGTCAGCGGGATGGCGACACGCCAGGGGACGAGTCTCGGGGGCTGGGGCATCTCGAGGTGTGCGGCTTTGGGGCGGTGGGGAAGAGGCGAGCGCAGAGCAGCCTACTTTGCGCGTGTTGCCGGATGCAACGCGCTTGTACGGTAGGTTGGTCGCGACGGGTCAGCCGGCCGCCGACGCGGAACGCGCTCCATGGCCTGTCCTGAAGCGGGTAGCGCGGCGCTCGCCACCCGTGAGACTTCGATCGGCTCCCCAAGACCGTCGATTCTGCGCTACCGTTCGTCTCCATGAGTCGCGCTCAAGGGGCCCCGTATCAAGCGCTGTTCGAAAGCTTGGCACCGCTGCGTGAACGCTGGCCAGGTGGCGGCTGGAGCTGGGACACGCGCTTCTCGTGCGTATCGTCCTCGTTCAACGCCGAGCTGGCCCACGAGGCGCGCAGTGCGGTGCACGCTGCGTTCACCCAAGAGTGGACGGCCCGGTCCCTGGCCAAGGCGCCCTCGCTGGTGCGAGAAGTGGCGGACAACACCGGCGGTGTGCGGCCCGATCAGGTGCTCTACTGCTCGGACACGGTGGGCGGCACGCTCCTGTTCGGCTTGTGGTGGCCCTGGGGCGACGACGTGACGATTTCTTTCCGCGTTGGACTCGCGGGGTTCGCCGCCGCACGCGAAGAGTTTCAGCTGAGGGATACGTTCAACGCGCTGGACTAGGTGCCTCCCCCCGCGCGGCTCGAAACGCAGATCCATGGGGATCCGTTTGCCCTCCTGGGCCGGATCTTCGATGCACTCTAGGAATGGCGACGTGAGGTTGCCAGCCGCTCCAGCACCGGCGGCGTTGCTTCCCAGCTCAGGCAGGCGTCGGTGATGGACTGACCATAGGTCAGGTCCTGGCCTGGCTTCGCGTCTTGGCGTCCACCGACCAGGAAGCTCTCGAGCATCACACCGAAGATGGCGTCGGAGCCCGCGGTGAGCTGTTCGGCGATGGCTCTCGCGACCTCGGGTTGGCGCTCGGCGTCCTTGCCGCTGTTGGCGTGAGAGCAGTCGATCATCAGGCGCCTGTTCACCCGGGCGCTCTCCAGGCGTTGCGTCGTCGCTGCGATGTGGTCCGGGGAGTAGTTCGGGTGACCGCCGCCGCCCCGCAGGATCACATGGCAGTCGGAGTTGCCGGTGGTCTCGATGATGGCGGCGAGGCCTTGTTTTGTTACCGAGAGGAAACGGTGGGGGTGTCGGGCAGAGCGCAGGGCGTCGACGGCGATCTGGATGCTGCCTCCGGTACCGTTCTTGAAGCCGACGGGCATCGACAGGCCGCTCGCGAGCTCGCGGTGAACCTGGCTCTCCACCGTGCGGGCGCCGATGGCACCCCAGGACACGAGATCCGCGATGAACTGCGGTGAGATCGGATCCAGGAACTCGGTGCCCGTGGGCAGGCCGAGCTCCACCACGTCGCGCAGGAAGCGACGGGCGATGCGTAGTCCCTGGTTGATGGCGAAGGAGTCGTCGAGGTGGGGGTCGTTGATCAGGCCCTTCCAACCGATCGTGGTGCGGGGCTTCTCGAAGTAGGTGCGCATGACGACCAGCAGGTCGTCGCTGAAGCGATCCGCTTGCTCGCGCAAGCGCTCGGCGTACTCCAAGCCCGCCTTGGGATCGTGGATGGAACACGGGCCCACGACGACCACCAGGCGCCTGTCGCGTCCCTGGAGCACGTCGCTGATCGCCTTGCGGAACTGCGTCACCTGGTGCAGCCCACGTGAGCTGCAGGGCAGCTCCTCCATCAAGATGGCGGGCGGCAGCAGCGGCCGCAGGCTCTGGATGCGGACGTCGTCGGTTGCTGTTTCCTTCATCGAAGCGTGGGAGCTGTAGCTCAAACCGCCGGTGGCCGCCAGCCGGGGCGGGCTGCGCGGCTGACGAAGACGGTGGTTTTGGCGCTCAGCGCATACGACGCAGGTTACTCCACGGAAACGGCACCGTGCCGGGTGTGAGCAGCGACTCGGAGTGAGGGTCGATGTTGTACCAGGTCTCGCTCAGACCGAGTCGCAGTACGTGGAAGCTCTGTGCTGGATTCAGCGAGCGGCCCAGCAAGGCCACCAGCTTGCCCTTGGGGTTCTTGGCGATGTCCAGCAGCATCACCACGTGACTCGGCTTCTTGGAGTGGATCAGGAAATCGCCGGGTTGCACGTCGTCCGGGGCTACTGACTCGGTGTGGGCGATCAGGGAGGTGCTGTTTGCCCAGGTGTAGACCTGATCCAGGAACGCGCGCAGCGACTGGTGATTCTTCTCGACCGCCTTGGCGTTGCGGATCCAGCCTACTGCGGCGCCTGCCGCCTTCAGGCGATCGCCGGCCAGCCAGCGAGAGAACGGCAGCTCGAGGCCAGTCGCGCTCTTGTACTCTATCTCCTGATCCGTCGCGAATTTCCACTCGGCATTGAGCCGGAGCACCATGTCGCTGCTGGTCTGCAGGTCGTTGGTGCCGACGTCCAGGGCCACCACGGCGCCGAGATACTGGTTGTCGCCGGGCACCAGCTCCTCGCCCTTGTAGCTCACCACGGGGGTGCCCGGAGCCGCCAGGGGCAGGCCCCGCAGCCACTCTCCGAAGGAGCCGGGCTTCACTGCCAGGCGTTCGTAGCTCGGGGGGGGAGGGAAGCGCTTGCCGAGCGTGGTCACGGCTTTGGGATAGCTCGAGGCGTCGTCGCCGAGCCAAGCGTAGCGCTTCGGATCAGGAGCGCTCGGGACCTCGTCGGTTGGCTTTGCCTTGGGCACCGAGGCGACCGGCGGTGCTTCACTCGCAGAGGGGCGGGGCGCAGCGATCTCGGCGCTGGCCTTCGCGCTCGGCGTGGGGTCGGGCTGCGGCTTCGATTTGTTGCACGCCGCCACCCCAAGAGCGCACAACAACACGATCCATTGGCGACCGATCACTTCCACCTGCGCGCATTGTGGCCCAGTCCGGCGCTCGGTTGAAAGTTGTTAGGTCTTTGGCCATGGGAAAGGTCTGACCCTGGGGCCGGACGGCAGCTACTCGGTGCGCAAAATCACGTGAAAACCGTAGTCGGTTTCCACCACGTCGCTGACCTGTCCGACCTTGAGCGCGAACGCCGCGTCGCTGAACGGCTTGACCATCACGCCTCGTGGGAAGGGCCCGAGGTTTCCGCCCCGCTCGCCAGCCCCGGGTTCGTCCGAGTACTCGGCGGCCAGCTCGGCGAAGTCCTCACCCGCGACGGCGCGCTGGCGTGCCTCCTCCGCGCGCTCTCGAGCTTCTTCCTTGGTGCGAACGATCTCCGGCGGGGCGCTCTTGGAGCCTCGATACATCACCAGGATATGGCTCGCCGTGATCTGCTCGGGCTCGCCGTCCTTGGGTTGCTCGGCGGGCTCGGGGAACACCGGTTCGTAGAGGGCTCCAGCATGAGCCGGTGGCTGTGCAGGTCCCTCGTGGGTCGAGATGACGCACGCCGGGGCGGCCAAGCAGAGGCAAAGCAGGCTCGAGAGGCGCTTCGGGGAAGCCATGGCGGCGCAGCCTAGGTCATGGGCTCGGTCCGAGCCACTCCTGAGTGCGGGATCGTGCTCAGAGCACTTGGCTCAGCTTCCAAGCGACGAACCCGCACCAGCCGAGCCACAGCACGAACGCTGCCAGGCTGCTGTACGGTGAGCGCCGCAGGTGCAGGACGGCCGGTACGATGCTCGCGCAGGCGAAGGCGGCCGAAAGCAAGAGCGCCGGGCGGCTGCCGTGGCCAGCAAATTGACTCTCCGCGAGCGCGAAGAGCCCGAGGCCCACCCACGCGCCGAGGGCCAGCGCAGGCGCGACCAACCGGGGACGTGGGCTCTGGGGGATCCAGGTCAGGGGCTGAACGGAGCTGGGGGGGAGCGTCTCCATGACGCCTCCCGGAACGGCCCATCGAGTCGATGCTTGAGTCACATCGCGGCGAACAGGATGAGCGAGACCAGGCCGAGGAACAGCGCGAGAGCGATCGCGCCGACCACGATGTAGACCCGGACATAGGTGCGCGGCGTGCGCCCCCACACGTAGCGTGGATCCTGACCGTGGACGATTGCCCGGTAGAGCTGGCCGCGGAAACGATAGGCCAGAACGTAGGCCGGGAGCGCGTAGCGGTCGGTGTTGAGACTGCTCAGCAGCGCCGAGACCTGGATCTTGCGTTTGCGACTCCCGGGAATGGCGGTCGCGTTCAGCTGGGCAGCCGCGGCCCGGTGAATGCTCTCTATCACGTGGCTGCGGGCCACGGACCTCTGCACGTCGAAGCGCTCGATGGGCGTGTTCTGGGGTCCCTCGGGACCGGGCTGACGACTTCGCGTGTCGTAGCCAGGCGTCAGGTAGCTGGCCTCGTCATAGGTCAGACCACGCGTGGCGGGGATCAGCAGGGCCCGAAACTGCATCTGGCCAGAGCCCGCGTGAGGCGCCCAGGCAGCCCGCTTGGAGCCGGCATTGGAGTCCGCCGTCCAGGTCACCAGCGCGTCCGCGTCACACACCCAGCCTACCCACCAGAGGGGCGCGAGGTGGCTCAGCGTTGCTTCGCTGGCCAGCTCCGAGGGTGTGAAGAAGCCCCTCTGGGTCTGTAGCCACTGGCGGAGCAGGCTGGCGGCCTGCTCCGGGGGAACGCGAAACGGCAGGAACCAGCGGGCCTCCTCGAGGGGATCCTCGGGGCGCTCGACGTGCATCACCGAGCCGCAGAAGTGGCAGCGTGGCGCCTGGTGGGCGATGGCGTAGGTGACCGCGGCACCGCAGTCATCGCAGCGCAGGACCTCCGCGAAGGCGCGGCTCTGGGGCGGCAGATCCTGCTCCGGCGACGCCTGGCTGCAGATCGGGCAACGCAGATCCTGAGGCTCGAGCGGGCTCTGACAACGGGAGCAAGGGACACTCATGACAGCAGTATCCCCAGGGCAATAATCAGGAAGACGAAGGCCACGATGCCGCCGAGGATCAACGCGATCGCCAGCACCACGCGCTGCCAGTCCAGCGGGGCGTGGCCGAAGATGCGTCCCGTCTGACCGTTGATGAGCAGACGCACGGGGGGGACGTGCGGCCCGACTCGCACGGGCAACACCCACAGCGGGAGCAGCAGCAAATCGAGCGACTCGTACGACAGCTGGGTGTTGAACTGCAGGTGGCGATGGGTGTCTCCCGGCATGAAGCGCCGCAGCTGATAGTCCACGTGTTGCATCGCCTCGGCGCGTGCGGACTGCCATACCTCGGTCGGTGATTGGCTGGGTTGTTCAGCGGGCCAACCGCTGATCAGCGCGGCCGTGTAGCGGTGCATCGCTCGTAAATCGTACGGCTCCACGCGCTCCAGCTCCAGGTTCGGGATCCCCCTCGACGCGCTCACCACGATGTCTCGAACGAAGGTCGCGTGCTCTCCAGCCAGGGGACGCCACTCGGTGTGGGTGCGCTTGTTGTCACCGCTGCCGGTCGTGTACGTCTCGCCTATTTCCACGTGGTAACCGGACCGGGCGACCGCTGAGTAGAGGAAGGCCGGAGCGTAGACGGCCTGCAGGTTACCTAGCGGAGCGTTCCTGATCTGCTTGCCGCGGAACCAGCCGAGCCCGCGCTGCCAGGCCCGCGCGCGCTCCAGGGCGACCTCGGGAGGCAGCACGAAGGCCAGCGCGAAGCGCGGGCGAGGGCGTGACGGGTCCGAGGCGCTCTCGACCACGTTCGGGGAGCGGCAGTAGAAGCAGGTCGCCGTGCGCTGCTCGTGCGTCAGCCGGAGCAGCGCCCCACATTCCTGGCACTGGAGCTCCAGGGGACTCGTGTGCTGATGACCGGCTTGCACTGGCCACGGAGGATGGCCCACGACAGCCTCACGAGGCAACCCGAGCGCCCTGGTGTCGAGCAGGGTGGATACCGAAGGGTGTTTCCGCGGTTTGCTTGCCGGCGGGGAGCGAGGCGGGGGAGGGGACCCGGAGGTGCTAGGCCACGGACTTGAGCGCGTCTTCGAACAGGTACATCAGCTGCAACACGCCGGCGAGCAACCCCAGGGCGGCACCAGCCACGATCAGCTTCCATTCGTCCTGTTGAAAGGCGGGGCGAAGCACGCCTTCGAAGCTCTTTGGGTCGAGCTGCTTCATGCGCGCCATCAGCTCCCCACGGATGTCGATCGCGCGACCAGCGAAGGTGTGGAGGAAGCCTCCCGGCTTGGGCATCTCCTCGGCTACTCGAGACTGGATCTGGGCGCGCAGCGCCTCGCGCTCGGCGTCTGGTAGCAGCATCGCAGCCATGGGGTGGGCCGCGTAGCGATCGAACAAGGCGTCCAGCTGGCGGTTGACGATGCCCGAGACGAAATCGCTCTTGGTCGAGCTCTGGATGGTCTCGACGATGTTCTCGGGGTTCAGCAACTTGGCGCTCACGAGCTCTGCGAAGCGCTCGGCGACCTCGTGTTGACGCTTGTGGAACAGGCCCTGGAGGACGAAGGGGCCGAGCCGTCTGGGTTCCGCGGGCTCGAAGATCAGCTTCAGGGCCAGCCAGTTCGTGGCGTAGCCCACGAAGAAGCCTGCCAGCGGCAGGATCCACCACGCCGGATAGACGAGCCAGATCGCCAGCTGAACCAGACCGAACAGGAAGCCGAAGTAGGCCCCGGAGCGTTCGATGAACTTGAACTCCTTGGCGCCGACCTCCAGGAACAGCTGGGTGACCAGGGTCTTGTCGTCGAGGATCGCCTTCGTGACCACCTCTTCCAGGTCGACGACCTGGTTGATGTCGCGCTTCAGGTCCTCGAGCACCAGCGCGAGCGTCGCGCGCACTTCCGCGCGGATCATGTCTCGCACCTGTTCCTGCACCTCCGGCGCGAGGTTTTCCCACATCATCGGGGCTCGCTGCCGAACCTCCGCCTCGACCTCACCCGTGATCTGCTCCACGACTGGCTGTAGCTCTCCGGTGAAGCTCTCCGGGCTGAAGCTCTCGAAGAGCTCTTCCAGACGCATCAGCTTGGTCGTGATCAGGCGTGTCGAGAACTTGCCGAGCTTCTGAGCGTTGGCTGGCACCAGTCCTTGCCAGCCGAGCAGCGGGCGCCAGCCCACGAACTCCGTGGGGTAGAACATCATCTTCACCGCGAGCACGTTGGTGAACCAACCGACGAAGGCGCTGATCGGGGGGATCAGCAGCACCAAGTAGTCGCGAGAGATGGCATCCAGGAGGGCTTGCATGACGGGTCCTTGGTGGTTTCCGGGCGAAACGAGCGCCGCCAGCGTATGCCTTGTTGAACATGAGTCAATAGATTATGAAGGAGGCCATGGAGCCGAGAGCCCATGGCCACGCGTAAGCGCAACCGGCTACAGGTCGACGAGCGGAGGGAGCAGCTCCTCGAACTGGGGATCCGTCTGTTCAGCGACCGCGGCTACGAGGAGATCCCGATCGGTGAGATCGCCGAGGCGGCCGGGATCTCCAAGGGGCTGCTCTATCACTACTTCCCGAGCAAGCGGGAGTTCTACGTCGAGGCCGTGCGGCACGCAGCGGGTCAGATGCTGGTGAGTATCGAGCAAGCCAGCCAGGGCTCCG
>JAGQIY010001244.1 GCA_020430865.1 Myxococcales bacterium | reverse complement strand
TCGGCCATCGCGTCTTCTTCCCTGGCCACCGAGTGGATCAAGGGCAAGACCATCGATGAGGCCTACGCGCTGAAGAACAGCCAGATCGCCGAGGAGCTGAACCTGCCCCCGGTGAAGATCCACTGCTCGGTCCTGGCGGAGGACGCCATCAAGAGCGCCATCGAGGACTTCAAGAAGAAGCGCGCCCAGAAGGCAGCGCTCGAGAGCTGACCATGACGGAAGCTGCAGTCGCCACCTCGAGTGGTCCAGAGACCGCGCCTCAGGCTTCACAGCCTGACCTGTCTCGCGCCTTGACCATCACCAGCGAAGCCGCTGACTTCGCCCGGCAGAAGCTCGCAACGCGCGGGACACCGGACGCTGCCATCCGTCTCGGCATCAAGGGCGGAGGCTGCTCCGGCTTCAGCTACGTGATCGAGTTCTCCGACGATCCTCCGCGCGACCGCGATCGCGTGCTGGAGGTCGACGGCGTGCGCTTCTACGTCGACAAGAAGAGCATGATCTACCTGATGGGCTCCGTGCTCGACTACGAGCGCACGCTCATGTTCCAGGGCTTCAAGTTCAAGAATCCTCAAGAGGCCTCGCGCTGCGGCTGTGGGCACTCCTTCACGGTTCGCTGAACCAAGCCCGAGAATCCGCTGGATGGTCGCCTCGGTTCCTCAGGGAATCGGGGCGTCTTCACACCATGAACCCTTTCCAGATTTTCGACATCGCGCCGAGCTTCGATCTCGACCTGAAGGCACTCGAGGCGCGTCACCGTGACCTGTCCAGGGTGCTGCACCCGGATCGCTACGTCGGGGCACCTGCCGGTGAGCGCCGCCAGGCTCTCGGCAAGGCCATCGAGGTGAACGAGGCCTGGCGCAGGCTCAGGGATCCGATTCAGCGCGCCGAGGCGCTGTGTGAGGTGCTGGGCATCGAGCGCAGTGAAGCCACGGAACCCAAGGCGGATCCGATGCTGCTGATGGAGATGATGGAGCAGCGAGAGGCCCTGGGTGACGCGCGCCGCGCGAAGGACCTGGACCAGGTCGAGAAGCTCGCAGCATCTATTACCGCGCGGCAGCGCGAGGTGCTGACGGAGCTGACCCGTCGGTTCGCTGCTCTCTCCCCCCCGAGGACCGAACCAGGCGCGGGATCAGCTGCGGCGGGATCAGGGGGCGAGGCGCCAGGAAAGGTCAGCGAGACCGACCGCGAACAGCTGCTCAGGGAGCTGGGCAAGCTGCGCTACTTCCGGCGCTTCCTCGATGAGGCGAGCGCCATACTGGACGAGCTAGAGTAATGCTACTGGACATCTTCGACCCCAAGGCGCCGCCCAAGGCCATCGGCATCGATCTGGGGACCACCAACTCCGTGGTCGCTCACGTGCGCGATGGGCGGCCGGTCGCGCTGGTCAACTGCGACGGCACGGCGCTCTTGCCCAGCGTGGTCCACTATGGTCCGCGGGGAAACGTCGTCGTCGGGCGCAACGCCGCGAGCTACGCGACGCGAGACCCCGAGCGGACCATCATCAGCGTCAAGCGCTTCATGGGGCGGGCGGCGGACGACCCACAGACGAAGACCCTCGGTGCCTATCGATTCAAGGCACCGGAGAGCGAAGCCGAGGGCCGCGTCGTGCGCTTCGATCTGGGCAGCGACGGCAGCCGCACGCCGGTCGAGGTCAGCGCGGAGATCCTGAGGAGCCTCAAGCAGAGCGCCGTCGAGCAGCTGAACGCGGTCGGCGGCGCGGTGATCACGGTGCCGGCGTACTTCGACGACGCTCAGCGCCAGGCGACGAAGGACGCCGGGAAGCTCGCCGGGCTCGAGGTGTTGAGGCTCCTGAACGAGCCCACCGCAGCCGCCCTGGCCTACGGTCTCGAGAAGCAGCAGAACGGCGTGTTCGCGGTGTTCGACCTGGGCGGCGGCACCTTCGACGTGACGATCCTGCGCCTCGAAGACGGCATCTTCCAGGTCATGAGCACCGGCGGTGACAGCGCGCTCGGGGGTGACGACATGGACCGGGCGCTGGCGCACGAGCTGCTCCCGGCCATGGGCTTCGAGCTGGATCCCGAGGGAAACACCACGGCGCCACTGGAGATCGTGAGCCTCGCGCTGGAGACCGCGCGCAAGGCCAAGCACGCGCTGACGGAGCGCGACGAGGTGCTGCTGGAGCTGCCCAGGAGGGGCGGCGAGAGCACCGAGCATCGCGTGACCCGAGCGCATTTCGAACAGCTGATCGACCCGCTCCTGGTGCGCACGGGCAGGAGCTGCCGCCGCGCGCTGCGCGACGCTTCGCTCGAGGCGCACGAGGTCGACGGAGTGATCCTGGTCGGCGGCTCCACGCGGGTGCCAAGGGTGAAGCAGTTCGTCGCTGAAGTGTTCCACAAGGAGCCTCTCGGCGACATCGACCCCGACCTGGTGGTGGCCTACGGCGCGGCCGTGCAGGCGGACCTGCTCGCGAACGCCAGCGACGAGGTGCTCCTGCTCGATGTGTTGCCCCTTTCCCTGGGGATCGAGACGATGGGTGGAGGCGTAGACAAGATCCTGCCGCGCAACACCACCATCCCAGTGGGGGCGCGCAGCACCTTCACCACCTTCGCCGACAATCAGACGGGCTTCGAAGTGCACGTGGTGCAGGGCGAGCGCGAGCTGGCGGAGGACTGTCGCTCGCTGGCGCGCTTCACCTTGAAGGGGATCCCGCCGATGCCCGCCGGGATGGCGCGCCTGGAGGTGGAGTTTCACGTCGACGCCGACGGCCTGCTCGAGGTGCACGCCCAGGAGCTGACCACCGGCATCGAGCAGACCGTGGAGGTGAAGCCGAGCTACGGTCTCACCGACGAGCAGGTGGAAGACATGCTGCTCGATGCGCTCGATCACGGAGAAGAGGATCTGGAGGCACGGCGCCTGGCGGACGCGCGGGTCGAAGGTCAACGCATCCTCCACGCTACCCAGAAGGCGCTCGACTCCGACGTCGATCTGCTGAGCGACGCGGAACGAGCCAAGGTTCAGCAGGCGGTGGACGATCTCGAGCAGGCGATCGGGAGCGCCAGGAAGGCGAGCTCGATCCAGCTCGCCATCGACAGCCTGGAAGACGTGACCCACGACTGGGCCGGGCGTCGCATGGATCGAGCGATCCGTGCGGCAACGCTCGGGAAGCAGGTGGGGGACGTGGAGAAGCGCGTGGAGAAGGCCCGCGGCATCGAAGCTCACCTCGAGGAGAGCGCGGCAAAGGCCAGGGAGCAGGCGCGCGCGCAAGAGCAGGCGCGAGGCGGCGTGGCAGTCAGCTTGGAGGAGCCCAAGGGCTAACGACACATGGCAAAGGTGCGATTCATCGATCAGGACCTGGAGGTGGAAGTGCCCGTCGGCACCAGCATCCTGCAGGCTTCGAAACAGGTTCATGCGCCCGAGGGCGACGCTTGTGGTGGCGTGTGCGCTTGCTCCACCTGTCACGTGTACGTGGAAGAGGGCGCGAACTTGCTGAGCGAGGCGGAAGAAGACGAGGAGGACATCCTCGACAAGGCGTTCGACGTGCGCATGACGTCACGCCTCGGCTGCCAGGCGAAGATCGAACGCGACGGGCTGGTCGCCGTGCGCATCAGCCAGGAGAGCCTCGAGGCCTTCTACAACGAGCACCCAAACGAGCCACGGCCGCCCGAGCTGTCACTCAGAGGCAGTCCGCCCGCCAAGTAGCCGATAAATTAGGTCCTTCCGGATCAGCAGGAAATACCGGCACACGCGTCGTGCGCGGTCGGCCTGGCACCCGAAGCCATTAAGACTTCTGAAGCCTGGCCGATCTGGTACCACGTTATCTTGGAGAAACACGTGTCCCGCCTGCTCGTCGCCTTCTGCACGTCGTGTGTCGCCCTGCTGCTGAGCAGCGGGGCGTCGGCGGAGCCGGTGCGTGCTCACGGGGCGGCGGGTCTGAGCAAGGCGCTCGGAGGTCACCAGCAGCGTGAGCTGGGGCTCGGAGCGACCGGGCTGCTGGGTGCAGAGCTCGGCGTCGCCAGCTTCCTCGGGGTCGAGTTTCAGCTGGGGACCGTCTACCTGAGCGAGGGCGATCCTCCCGAGGACTCGACGCTCGAGCCTCTGGGAGCCAGCAGCGCGACACTGGTTGGCCTCGGCGTGCGTCTTCATCCGTTTGGTGCGCGCGGAGTCGAGACAGTGTCTCCTGGGGGGCTGTGGTTCGCTCTGCATGGTGAAGCAGCCTTCACCGGCGGCGTGGCAAGGCCTGCAGCTGACGCACAGCTGGGCTACGACTTCAGCGCGATGTCCGGCCGTGTCGGCGTGGGTCCAGTGTTCGGCTACACCCACGTGTTCCAGCCGGACGACGAGCTGCGACCGTCGGATGCGCGAGTGCCGTTCGTCGGGCTCCACCTGGAGCTGGTGTTCGGCGACGCCCCGAAGGGACCCGGCGATCGGGACCGAGACGGCATCCTCGACCCTCGGGACAAGTGCCCCGACGACCCCGAGGACAAGGACGATTTCGAGGACTGGGACGGTTGCCCAGAGCCAGACAACGACAGGGACGGCGTGCTGGACGGCGCAGACAACTGTCCGCTGATCCCCGAGGATCAGGACGGCTTCCAGGACACTGACGGCTGCCCCGACACCGACAACGACAAGGACGGCATCCTCGACGTCAAGGACGAGTGCCCTGACGAGCCCGAGGACAAGGACGACTTCGAGGACGAAGACGGCTGTCCCGACCTCGACAACGATCAGGACGGCATCGCAGACAACGAAGATCTGTGCCCCAACGAGCCGGAGACGAAGAACGGCTATGCCGACCACGACGGCTGCCCCGACTCGGAACAGATCCGCGTCGTCGGCGACCGCATCGTGCTCGACGACCGCGTGCACTTCCGCACCAACAGTCACATCATCCGCGTCGTCAGCTACCCGCTGCTCGAGCGCCTGGCGAAGCTGATCCTCGAGCACCCCGAGTACAGCCACATCGAGGTACAAGGGCACACCGACGCCCGCGGCAGCGACGCCTTCAACAAGCGCCTCAGCCAGGACCGCGCGAACTCCGTCATGGAGTTCTTGGTGAAGCACGGCGTCGCGAAGGAGCGCATGAACGCCATCGGTTTCGGCTCCGAGCGCCCCTTGGTGGACAAGCGCTCCGAGCATGCTTGGTTCATGAATCGACGGGTGGAGTTCAAGGTGACGCGGGAGCGCAAGGTGGTGCAGCGCAGCGGGGGCGAGCCAGGGAGCGCAGGCGCGAAGCCAGCGCCAGCTCCTGCGCCGGTGCCGCCGAGCGATGACGACTCGAAGCTGCCGGAAGACGGCCCCGACGACGAAGCGCAGGCGCCCAAGGGAGGTGCGAAGTGAACACCGCACGCAACCTCCGGTTCCTTCGGCATCTGTTCCTCGCATGCACGCTCGCGGCGGCGCTGCCGCTTGCCTGTAGCTCTTCGGGTATCGTCGGTGGCGATTGTCGGGGCGGGCTCACCGAGTGCAACGGAGAGTGCCTCGACCTCGGCTCCGATGCAGCGAACTGCGGCTCCTGCGGAAACGCCTGTGCTTCGGGAGTGCAGTGTGTCGCTGGCGTCTGCGGAGCCGACGCGAGCGTCGATGGTGGCAGCGACGCCAGCCTCGACGGGGGCAGCGACGCCGCAGCGGATGGCGGCACCGACGCAGCGGCCGATGGTGGTGGCGATGCCTCGACTGACGCTTCGACCGACGCGAGCGATGCTTCGACCGACGCGAGCGATGCCTCGACCGACGCGAGCGACGCCTCGACCGACGCGAGCGATGCCTCGACCGACGCGAGCGATGCCTCGACCGACGCGAGCGATGCTGCTCCCGATGCGGCCGACGCCTGTGTGCCTCCCTTCGACACACCAGCGCGCTGCGGTGACTGCTTCACCTCCTGCACGACCGCGGAGCCCGTGTGCGCCGCCGTCGACGGTGGCTTCGCCTGCGTTCCGCTGTGTGCGCCGCCGCTGGACGATTGCAGCGGTACCTGTGTCGACAGGCAGACGGACCCCGACAACTGCGGCGCCTGCGGCAAGCGCTGCGTGACCCGAGTTTGCCAAGCCGGGGCCTGCGTCGGCTCACGCGTGGGTCACGTGATCGCGATGTGCATGGACCTGGACGTTCACCCCACGGACTCGATGCAGCAGCTGCTGTTCACGAACGCGGTGACGTTGCCTCCGGGATTCAGCGGTGTGACGGTGCTCGGCTGGGACCAGTACGCGACCGCCGCCCACAAGAACGACGTCGCACAGGTCGTGGCGGACGCGCAGACCAACTCGGGGCGCGCGCTCACGCTGACCAGCGTCAGCGACTACACGCAGCTGCCGTCGCAGCTGAACGTCGCCACCGCGCAGGTGTTGCTGGTCTACGATCAGACAACGGCGCCGACCGGGGAGCTCGCGACGGCGGGCGCGACGCTCCAGGCGTCCATCGACTCCTTCACTCAGGGAGGGGGCGTCGTCATCACCCTCAGCGGTGGCACCGGTGAGATGGACCAGTTCCTCACTCAGAGCGGGCTCCTGCCGCTGACGAGCCTGACGGAGGTCACGGGGCAGTTGCTCCACAATCGCGCTCCCGGTGACGCAGTCGGGCTCAACGTGCTCACGCCGTTCGTGGCGCCGCAGACGAGCTGCACCTTCCAGACATCGCTCACGCCGAGCTCCCTCGACGTGTTCGTGGTGCGCGACCAACCGGCTCCCGGCGTCGGGGAGGCCAGCGTCATTCACCGCATTCGTCAGCCCTAGAGCAGACCTCACCCCCAACCCTGCGCCCGCCTCGGTTGAGCCAATTAGTCGCCCAATGCGCAGCGGGCTGGCTAGCATGCCGCCGATGGTCGGCAGCCTGGGACGCCGGAGTGTGGAAGCCGTGGTGCTGCTGTTCGCGGTGCTCGGCTTCACCTACGTGCCGCTCGGTGAGCACACGGGCCTCGAACACGCGAAAGCCATCCTCGGCACCCAGGCCGCGAGCCAGGCGGGCAGCGAGCTGTGGGAGACCGTCACCCACCTGCGGACGCGCTGGCTCGGTGATCCTCGAGGTCACGTCCCACCGCCGGTGCCCTCGAACGCCCCACCGCAGCCGAACTCCGCCCTGCCGGACGAGGTGATGAGCAAGGCAGCCTCCCAGGACGAGCCGCCCGAGGACATCCCCGAGGCCGACTCCGACGAAACGCAGGTCGAGTAGCCGGCTTGACCCGCTGCGTGCTCGAGCTCACTTCTTGCCGGAGATCTTCACGACCTTGTCGACCAGTTCCTTGGGGAAAGTTCCCTGGCCGAGCTTGGTGACGGCCTTGCGCAGCAGCTTCTCCCACTCGCTGCGCTCGGCCTGGGTGAGCTTCACCACGGTCATCTTCCTGGCGAGCCGCGCATAGGCCGCGTCGTCCAGCTTGCGGATCTTCTTGGCGCCGCGCTTGCCGTACTTGCGCTGTAGCTTCAGCACCAGCTTGCGCGTGTCTTCGGGCAGCTTCTCCAGCGTCTTGGTGCGGATGACGGTGCCGCCGATCGCGCAGACCGTGGAGTCCGCGCCGATGTGATCGAGCTGGGGCGTCCACTGCAGCTGCTCCGCAGCCAGGGGAGGTGCGCTGATCACGTTCACCGCGCCCGAGCGCAGGTTCGGGAGCACCTCGGTGGGCCCCAGGGGAGTCGGCGTGACTTGACCGATCAAGCCGTAGATCACCGGAGCCATCGGCTCGTCGCGCCAGGCGACCGGCTTCTTACCCTGCATGTCCGACGGTTTCCGCACGGCAAAGCCCTTGGACATCAAGCGCACGCGCCCCAGGTCTCCCCAGCCGACCACCGTGAAGCCCTCCTTCTCGAAGCCCCCCTCGAGCTCCTTGCGCATCTGCTTGCGCGCCTTGTCCAGGAGCTTCCAGCTGTCGAGCACACCGGGCAGCTGCAGCACCATCACGTTCTTGTAGATGCGCGAGAGTCCGACCGAGGTGAGCGCTGCAGCGTCGATCTGCCCGGTCTTGAGCTTCGACACCATCGCGCCCTCATCGCCCTGGACGCCGTTGTAGTAGACGCGCAGCCCGACTTCGTCGCCGGTCTTCTGGCGGATCTTCTTGTCCAGCTTGACGAAGAACTTCCCCCACGCGGAGTTCTTGGGGGCGAGGGTTGCGATCTTGATCTCGGTGGTAGCCGATGCACGGGCGCTGAGCCCCAGACCAGCACAGACCACCGCCGCCAACGTCAGAACCCGCATCCACTTCATGCGCTTCAGCGTGCGAGATTTTGCCTCGCGTGTCGAGCCTCCCGGCCCGCCGGTCAAGGCGGATTGCTGCGGCTTCGTGGCGATTCGCGGCGGCGTGCGCTGACGAAAGGCGCGCATGGACAACCCCCGGAGAGGCCCTCCGTGGCGTAGGCTTGGAGCATGTTCGTACTCAAAGGCGCGCCGCTGCACCTGGCTCGCGGCGCCGTACTCGCCGCCTGGGGGCTCGGGGTCGCCGCCTGGTTCGTCCCGGCCCTCGCTGGCCAGCGCTGGATCGCGCCCACGCTGGTCGGCATCCATGCGCTCGAGTGCTTCGCGTTCCTGCCCATCCTGCGCAAGTCCGGTCGTGACGGGAACTCGGACCTCCCGCTCCTGATGCTGTTCGGCGCCGTGCACTTCCTGTCCCTCGATCGCACCCCAGCTGATCGTGGCGCGCCAGAACCGAGCTGAGTCTTCGTGGGATGCTCACCGCGAGAGCTGCTCGTGACGTGGTCTCACTGACCCACTTCGACCAGCACCCAGCGCTGATTCGCGAACCGGGCTTCCCCGATTTGCGATGCGAGGTCGCGGTACTTCGCAGGCACCGCCAGCCAGCGGGAGTTCGTCGTGTCGAGTGATTTCCGTAGGGCAACTGAGGAGCCCAGCGGGTCCTCCTTCAGCGCTCTTCGTGGGTCGTTGTCGCGCAGGCTGATGCAGGCGTTCGGAGCTTCGAAGCCGACGCACACGGCGTAGAAGCCGAAGTCCTCCGTGGCGACTGCGAGCTTGGGGGCGCCGCGTGCTCTCGCTGCGGCTCCGGTAGCGATGGCGGCCCGGCGGTCGATGAACGAGTCACGGCGCGAGTACCAGGGGCGCAGGATGAACTGGCCGACGGCGATGCAGGCGAGCGCCACCAGGATCACACGGTTCCTCGAGACGCGGCCGCCGAGGAGCTCCAGAGCGCGAACCAGCACCAGCGCCGTGAACATCCACAGCGCCAGCACGGCGCGCTCCGAGTGGTGCGTCGGAGCGCCGTCACGCAGGTCGCCGTAGATCAGGCTGAGGAGCATCAGCAGAAGCAACGCCCCGCACCGTCGCCACGACTCAGGGACGGCGCTCCTCACCCCCGAAGTCCCAGCTTGGCGCCAGTACAGAAACAGTAACCACGCGGAAACAACGAAGGTCAGCAGCACCAGCTCTGGCTCTCCGCGCAAGTAGCCGATGGGGTAGCCGCTGAGCCGTGCCCAAAGCGACTCCGGGGCGGCACCGACCGCGCGTCGGTACGCGGCCACTCGATCCACGAAGAAGGTGGGGCTACCGTGGACTTGCTGGCCGTGCGTCATCCACCAGGCGGGTCCGGCCAGCGCCAGTCCGGCGGCTCCAAGCAGCGTGAGTCGGCGCCTCGTGTTGCCACTCTCGCGCTCTTGGCGCAGCGCGTCCCGAGCGGCCAGGAGCGCGTACCCGAGGGCGACCGGCCAGGCCTCGTAGCGACTCAGACACGCCGTGAACAGCAGCGCGGCGCCCAGCGCCCGCAAGCTCGGCTTGCCGCTTGCTGCGACGCAGCCTGCGACGATGCTGGCGGCGCACAGCGACTCCGGCACCGTCGCTACCCCCAGGTAGGTGGCGTAGGGAAACACCGTGCCGAGCAGCGCGGCGAAACTCGCTCGCCACGGCTGCAGGCCGAGCCAGCGCGCGGCGAAGTAGAGGAGCGCGGTGCTGAGCAGGCCAGCCACCACGGCCACCAGGCGCGCCACCAGCAAGCTCTTGCCAAAGGCCAGCATGGCGCTGCCGGTGACCCAGAAGGGCAATGGCAACCAGCTGGTTCCGCTAGGATCCAGCGACGGTGCCGCGGCGAAGCCCTGCGCGATGAACACCCGCGCGAAGTCGTCGTCGCTGACGCCGTGGAAGCCCTCCGCCAGCGCTCCGAAGCCGAACGCCAGCTTGGCGAACGACGCCACGCCGAGCGGCAGCCAGCGCGCGCTGGGCCTCATCAGGGCTCAGTTGGAGCCGGCGGGTGCGGCGGGAGCTTCCGGTGCAGGAGCCTTCGGTTTGGGAGCCTTGGGCGCCTTCGGGGCCTTCGGCTTCTCAGCGGGCGCCGCCTCATCCGCGGGCTCTTCCTCGGCGGGCTTCGCGTCGTCGCCTGCGGGCGACTCCGCGCTCTCCGCGGGCGCAGCCGGAGCCGTCTCGGCGGGAGCGGGCGCCTCGTCTTCCGGCTCCTGGTCCTTCGCTTCGTCTTCCTTCGGCTTGTCCTCGCCGGTCGCGGCGGCGCTCGCTGCAGGCTCTGCGGGAGCGGCGTGCGCCTCGAGCGAGGTGTCGCCGGAGCTCGACATGTACGCCAGGCTGATGCTGGTTCCGAAGAACACGCACATCGTGATCCAGGTCACGCGGCTGAGCAGGTTGCCCGCTCCACGGCCGCCGAAGACTTGCTGCGCACCCGCGCCGCCGAACGCTGCTCCGAGCCCGCCCGACTTGCCAGGCTGGACCAGGATCACGAGGATCAGAAGCAGACAGGCAAAGACGTGAACGACGGTGAGCGGAGTCTCGAGGAACTTGAGCATGCGTGGCTCTTATTTCGCTTTGATGTGAGGGATGGGGTGCTAGCGACGAGGCTCGAGCACTCGAGCATCCGAGAGCTTCCAGTGAGGGGCCCGGGGCCTGAATCGAGTGAGCCTTGCTCGCGCGGGTCAGAGGGCGCGCAAGATGCCCAGAAACGATTCGGCTTTGAGCGAGGCGCCTCCAACTAGAGCGCCATCCACGTCCTCGCAAGCCAAAAGCCCCGCGGCGTTGTCGGGCTTCACGCTGCCACCGTAGAGGATGCGCGTGCCTTCGGCCAATTCCTTAGAGATTCCCGTAAGTTGTGCGCGGATTGCGGCGTGGACTTCCTGGGCTTGTTCGGGACCCGCGACGCGACCGGTGCCAATCGCCCAGACCGGTTCGTAAGCGATGGCGCCCACTCCGATGTCCGTCGTCAGCAGGCTGGCGAACGCGCCAACCTGTCGCTGGACCACCGCCAGCGTCTGACCCGCCTCTCGCTCCTCCAGCGTCTCGCCCACGCAGACGATGGGGCGAAGCCCCGCGTCCAGGGCAGCCTGCGTCTTCTCGGCGACGCCGGCGTCCGTCTCACCGAACAGCTGACGCCGCTCGGAGTGGCCGATGATCACCCACTTGCAGCCAGCGTCGAGCAGCATTGGCGCGCTGACCTCTCCGGTGAACGCGCCCTCGGACTTCGGATGAAGATTCTGTGCGGAAATTTCAACGCTGAGCTTCAGGCCGGCGCGCGCCTCCTCGACGGTGGCGGCAACGGCGGCCAGCGCCGTGAACGGGGGAGCCATCACCACGTCGGCCGTCCCCGCGGGCAGATCCGCGGAGCGCAGCCCGCGCAGGATATCGATGGCCAGATCGCAGCCCGTGCGGCCGCCATGAAACATCTTCCAGTTGCCCGCGATCAGCGGCACGCGCCTGGTCATACTCAACCCCCGCTCCGCAGGGCTTCGATGCCCGGCAGCTTCTTGCCTTCTATGAGCTCCAGCGAGGCGCCGCCGCCAGTGGAGATGTGATCGATCTTCTCGGCTAGCTCCGGGCCGGCCTGGCGCACGGCCGCGGCGCTGTCGCCGCCGCCCACCACCGAGAACGCCGAGGAGTCCGCCACGCGCTGCGCGATGCCTTGAGTCCCTGCGGAAAATGCCGGGTTCTCGAACAGGCCCATGGGGCCGTTCCAGAAGATGGTCTGAGCCCTGGCGATGCGCGCCCCGAACAGCTCGAGCGTCTCCGGGCCCACGTCCAGGGCCATATGATCCGCGGGGATATCAGAAACGTCGACGGTCTTGCCGCTCTGCGCCTCCAGCGAGGTGGCGACGACCACGTCCTTCGGGAGCAAGATGTCCACCTTGCGATCCCGCGCCTGCTCGAGCAGCGTGCGCCCGCGCGCCAGCCAGTCGGTCTCCACGCGAGACGCCTGGAGCTTGTGGCCCTGCGCCGCGAGCAGCGTGTTCGCCATCGCGCCGCCGATGCAGATCGCGTCGCACTTCTGCATCAGGCTCTCGATGACCTCGATCTTGTCGGCGACCTTTGCACCGCCCAGCACCGCCACGAAGGGGCGGGCGGGGGAGTCGACGACGCGCGCCAGGGAGGCGATCTCGCGCTTCACCAGGAAGCCCATGCCGCGCTCGGACTTGATGCGCGGCAGCCCCGCGGTGGAAGCGTGCGCACGGTGCACGGCGCCGAAGGCGTCGCTGACGTAGACGTCACACAGGTCGCCCAGCTCCTTGACGAAGCCCTCGTCGTTCGCTTCCTCTTCCGCGTGGAAACGAAGGTTCTCCAGCAGGCACACCTGGCCAGCTCGCAGATCCTGGATCACCTTGCGCGGAGCATCTCCGATGCAGTCATCGGGCATGTGCACCTCGACCTTCATCAGCTCTGCCAGGCGCGCGCCGCAGGGCTCCAGGCTGTACTCCGGGTTCACCTTCCCCTTGGGGCGACCGAGGTGGGAGGCCAGGATCACCTTGGCCCCCGTCTCGACTGCGTGCTGAATGGTGGGGATCGCCGCGCGGATGCGCTCGTCGTCGGTGATATGCTGCTGCTTGTCGAGCGGCACGTTGAAGTCCACGCGAATGAACACGCGCTGGTTCTCGAGCTTCAGCTCCTCGATCGACTTGATCCCGTCCAGGTACGCCATGATGCTTCCTCGGAGAAGTATTGCCTTGCGGATACGCGGTCTGCGGCTGCGAGCGCTGGGCTCAGCCCTTGGCCACGAGCAGCGCCAGGTCGATCATCCGGTTGGCGAAGCCCCACTCGTTGTCGTACCAGGAGAACACCTTGGCGAACTTGTCGCCCTGGGTCTTCGTCACCGTGGCGTCGAAGATGCTGGAGTGCGGGTTGCCGATGAAGTCGCTCGAGACGAGCTCCTCCTCGGTGTACTGCAGCACGCCCTTCAGCGGCCCCTCGGCTGCGGCCTTCATCGCCGCGTTGATGCTCTCCACCGTGACCGCCTTCTCGGTCTGCACCGAGAGGTCCACCAGGCTGACGTCGATGGTCGGCACGCGCACGGCCAGGCCGTCGAACTTGCCTTTGAGCGCCGGGATGACCTCGGCCACCGCCTTGGCGGCTCCGGTGCTGGTCGGGATCATGCTCACCGCCGCGGCCCGGGCGCGCCGCAGATCGCCCTTGCGGTGGGGCAAGTCGAGCAGCGACTGATCGTTGGTGTAGGAGTGGACGGTGGTCATCAAGCCGCTCACCACGCCGAAGCTGTCGAGCAGGACCTTGGCCACGGGGGCGAGACAGTTGGTGGTGCAGCTGCCGTTGCTGATCACCTGATGCTTGTTGCCATCGTACTGCTCGTGGTTGACGCCCATCACGATGGTCAGATCGTGGTTCTTGGCCGGGGCGCTGATGATCACCTTGTTCGCGCCGGCTTCGATGTGGCCGATGGCCTTGGTCTTGTCGGTGAAGAGCCCGGTGCACTCGAGCACGACGTCGACGCCCTGGCTCTTCCAGGGGATCTCCTTCGGGTCCTTGATCGCGGTGATCTGGATGTCCTTGCCCCCGACCGTGATGCCCTGGTCACCCACGCCGACTGGAGCGGCGTCGAAGGTGCGATGAATCGAGTCGTACTTGAGCAGATGAGCCAGCGTCTTCGGATCGGTCAGGTCGTTGATGCCAACGACCTCGACGTCCTTGATTCCGCGCTGGTACAGCGAGCGCAAGACACAGCGACCAATGCGGCCGAAGCCATTGATGCCAACTTTTACCGACATGACTCCATCTCCTAGAGTTGAGTGAGCGTTTCCGCGAGATCGGGCGGTGGTCGCTGCCTGCAAGGACCGCGCCCGTGGCGGGTTCTGGCGCCGAGTTCGGAGCGGCGCAAGCATCGTGGGACGCCAGCTGCCGGGCTTGCCCCGTAGGCGTCGAGGAGGCTGCCTGAACGAGCGTCTGACAGGCGCGGAACTTAGGCGCAAGGGGGGGGCTGGTCAACGCGAAAGCGTTGCGAAACAGGGCGCTCTCGTAGCTCACCGTGGCGCATTCGAGCGAGGCCTGGCGGCATCTCGAAGGGCGTTGACCTGACGCTGGCTGGCGACGACCCTGATCGGCGTGCGAGTTCTCTTGATGCGCCACTCGCTGGCGGTAAACGCAGACGACTCACTGACTGACGAGCAGCGCTACTTGAGTGAGGCGGGGCGAGCCCGCGCGACGCGAATGGGCAAGCTGCTGCGAGAGCGCGGTGTGGAGTGCGACGCGATAGTGACGAGCCCGCTGGTGCGCGCCGTACAGACCGCAGAGCTGGTGCAGGCGAGCGACCGCGAGATCTGGGTGCAGGTGCTGCCGAGCCTCGCGCCGGGTTATCCGCCGAGGCTGTCTGCGCAGGAACTCGCGCGCTTCGGCGTCAGCGTGCTCGTGGTCGGACATGAGCCCGGCATCAGCGCCCTCGGCGCCTTTCTGAGTAGCCGTCCAGGCTTTCCGCCGTTCCGCCCAGGGCAGATCTGCGCGCTGGAGCGCGGGCGCCCCGAGTGGCTCCTCAATCCCGAGAGCGAGAGCTTCGAGCCGCTGAACCTGGCTTGACGCGCCTCATGACGGACGCAGCCGCGCGCTTCAACTCGACGTGCGCCGCTCTCGGCTCGCGGGCGCGTCCGCCGCTCGGAGCCAACGTTGCCTCGAGATCTCAGAAGAACATCGTCGCGTTGAACGATACGGGAGCCACGTACTTGCTGCCCTCGGCCGTGTTCTCGCTGGCCCCGTAGTAGTCGTACTTGTTCTTCAGGGAGTAGAACGGTAGATCCACGCGGATAGAGATCTCGAGGCGCGCTCGGTGCAGGCGCAGCGCCTCGACGCCGACCTCTGCGTACGCCCCTCCGCCGTTGCCCTCGTAGTGGTAGTCGTCGTCGCCTGCCAGCGAGTAGTTGTCCTGGCTCATGCCGGAGATGTTGAGACCGCCGCCGAGGAAGGGCGAGATGTTCTCGCTGCTGAAGAAGTAGCGCCCACCCACCGAGAGGTAGTTGTACATCCAGTCGTCGTCCTCGTTGTCACCCAGCCCGCCGACGGAACCGCGGGCCAGGAGCGCGAAGTCGGGTGTCTCGTACTGGTAGCTCAGGTGGAGCGTGCTGCCGGCGAACGCCGAGCCCGCCATCTGGGCGCCGATCCCCATGCCAAACAGCGACTCGCCGCGCTTCTTCTTGTAGCGACGGGTTTCTTCGCCGACCAGGTTGTCGACGCGGGCGGTGTCCTTGATGTTCACCTCCTCGCTCATCGCCGCGGCCAGGCGGGGCGCGGCCTCGGTGGCCTCTTCGACGGTGCTCAGGGTCAGCGTTTCCGTGCGGTCTACCTTGCCGGAGGCGTTGACGCGCTGCAGCTTGAGGATGACCTTGCGGCCCAGGCGCTGGATCGAGATATCGAAGCCGGGCAGGCCGGGCTGATAGCCCTCGCTGACGGGGCCGACTCCGTCCATCTGAGACCGCAAGGCATCGCACACGAGACCACCGATGGTCACACCGGTGCCGCGGTCGACGGCGGGGGAGGGGGTGACCCGGCAGTTGGAGAGAGGGGCGACGGGCGCTGGCGTCGCTTGCGTCGCGGGGGGAGGCGTCACGGGTGCCGGCTCGACGACTGGAGGGGCGCTGGGAGCGCTCGCCCCGGCCGCCGGCGCTTCGTCGGCGTCGGGGAGTGCACCCCAGGAGCCGTCGCTCGATTGCGCGCTCGCCAGGCCGGGGAGCGAGCAGGAAGCCAAGAGCAAGCCGAACGCCGTGAGTCGGGAGGTGTGCATGGCTCGCCCTGGTGCACTGGTCATGCCAGTTGGAGGGAGGTGGCTCGATCCCCGTGCAGCCAGCGCCGAGAGCGCGTAGAAGCGCGAAAATCCGAGGTTCTGGGCCGAGTCGAGAATGCTGCCGCACGGAACTCGGAGCTAGGAAGCGCTAGCTGGTGTGGTACTGGTGTCACACCCCAGCGTGGTACGGGCAGCACGGAGCGTCTCACCCCCACGATCCGAGGACGCTGAATCCGAGGACGCTGAATCCGAGCGCCGTGGGGATCCGGCCTGGAGGAGCTCGACTGTGGACCGAAACTACCGGGGCTGGCTACTCACCGCTCTGGTAACTGGCGGGGACCTGGGCCGTCACCTGGGGCCCGGTGATGTTGAAGATCTTGAAGGGCTTTTCCTTGCCCTTCAGGTTCGCGGCCGGAAGCTCCTGGTACTGGAAGCGGTTGCGCAGCAGGCCGAGGGTCGCTTCGCTGACGAGGATCTGGCCGCCTGCGGCGACGCCACACAGGCGCGCGCTGGTGTTGGCGGTGTCGCCGATCACGGTGTAGCTGAGCGCCTTGGACGAGCCGATGTAGCCCGCGACCAGGGGACCGGTGTGGATGCCGATGCCCACGCCCAGCGACGGCAG
>JAGQIY010001243.1 GCA_020430865.1 Myxococcales bacterium | reverse complement strand
GGGCTACCAACGCCACCAGCTCCCTGACCGTCAGCCCCATCCGGACCGCCTGTTCTTCCTCGGTCGCATCGAGAGCAACCGCGGCTCCGTCCAGGACTCGGTGGTGCCTCAGGACGTCGCTGACGAGCTGCTCGCGGTGGATCGCGTGGAGCAGGACCGGCTGCTGCGCGAGGTCGTGTTGCGCGGCGGGAACCTGGTGCTGAACCCACGTGCGGAGCTGCGCATCCCGCTCGGCGACGTCTGGTCGACTGCGCTGTTCGTGGACAGCGGCAACCTGTGGCTCGATCCGATGCAGGTGCGACCGTTCGTGTGGCGATACTCCGCGGGTAGTGGGTTGCGGGCGAATACACCCATCGGCCCGCTGGCGTTCGACTATGGAATCAACCTCGATCGGCGACCCTGGGAGGACTTCGGGGCTTTTCACTTCAGCGTGGGGTTGTTCTAGGCGACTGGCTCAGCGCGCCTAACCCCCGAGAAAAACGACGAAAATGCCGAGCTATCGCCTGGTCGACCCGGACCTTTGCGGGCTTTGTCAGCAGTTCTCGACGCTTGCACAGCAAGGGGCTGGCGATGGCGCGGCAGGTGCGCCATATCGGCGCAGGGCCTGCTTGGTGTTGGCTTGCGATCCGCGCCCACGCGAACTCACGAGCAACCTTCCAACCGAATAGCAGCGGCTCTCTCGGTCTCGGTCCGGTCTCCCCAGGTTCCGACTACCGACTCGATCTCGAAAGCCTTCCTGAGTGAACTCCCCATCGCAGAGCGCTCCACAACCCGATGCCATCGGCCTGTGGGAGCAGTTTAGGCGTCACCTGCCGCGCTATGGCATCGGCCTGCTGCTCCTCGCGGCGTATCAGTATCTCCAGTACTGGATAGACACCCACATCGCCGAGGCCATCAACAAGGCCTCGGGCGGGGGCTTCGAGTTCAGCGGCACGGACTTCGCGCTGCGCCTCGGCTTGGGCCTGATCGGCGTCGCGATCCTGGCGTTCGGGATACGGGTGCTCAGTCGCGTGGCGATCTTCAACGCCGGCCGGATTGGCGAGTACGAGCTGCGGCGCGGTCTGCTCGCGCGCCTGCAGACGCTCGGGCCCAGCTTCTACAGCCGCATGAGCACGGGAGAGATCATGAGTCGTGCGACCAATGATCTCGGTCAGGTCCGTTTGTTGCTCGGCTTCGGCGTGCTGAATGCCATCAACACCGCTTTCGCCTTGGTGAGCGCGCTCAGCGTCATGTTACCGCTGAGCCCGCGGCTGACGCTCGCCGCGATGGCTCCGTTGCCGATTCTGATGCTGGTGACGCGCCAGTTCTCGAAGCGCATGTTCACGTACACCCGGGACAACCAGGCGGCGATCGGCGCGCTGAGCGAGCAGGTTCAGACGAGCATCGCGGGGGTGAGGATAGTCCGCTCCTTCGCACTGGAGGAGTCAGAGCTGGCGCGCTTCGACAAGAAGAACGAGCAGTACCTGGAGAAGAGCCTGCTGCTGGCTCGGCTGCGTGGCTCCTTTGGTCCGGTGATGCAGTCGATCACCGCGCTGGGCGGCGTGATCGTGTTCTGGTACGGCGGCCACCTGATGCTCGCCGATCGGCTCGATCCAGGGCAGTTCCTGGCGTTCTCGCGCGCGCTCAGTCGTCTGACCTGGCCGCTCATCAGCCTGGGCTTTCTGGTCGGACTGGTGCAGCGTGGGCGCGCTTCGTACTCGCGCTTGAAGCAGGTGTTCGACGCCGAGCCCGACATCGTGGACGGAGACCAGCGCCTCGACGAGCCCGTGCTCGGACAGCTCTCCGTGCGGCACCTCTCGTTCAGTCACGGTGAGAATCGGGTGCTCGATGACGTGTCGTTCGACCTCGGCCCCGGCAAGTCTCTGGCGGTCGTGGGGCGGACCGGGAGCGGCAAGAGCACGCTAGCG
>JAGQIY010001242.1 GCA_020430865.1 Myxococcales bacterium | reverse complement strand
TGGCGTGATCTCGCGTCCCCTGCAACACGGCTACCGGGCCATCGGGCTGCTGCCGCTCCTGTCCTTGCTGGTCGCGGTAATCGCCGCGCTTCTCCACCACTTCACGTCCCTCCCTCACGCCTACACCTGGCTCCAACCGATCCGCACCCTGAGAGATGTGGTCGCCGAACCGAACTTCCCGGCGGCCATCGTGGTGGTGTTCCTGGTGGGCCGGTTGCGACTGCGAGGCGCCTGGAAGTTCACGCTCGAGGCGGACCAAGAGACGCTCGTGCGCCGGTTGCTGCTGCGGGCAGGTGCTGGGGCAGCACTGATCGCGACCGATGCTCTCGTGTTCGAGCACCACACGCTGCTCGATGCGATCGCTCTGATGGTGGCCGCAGGGGTCGTCACCGGACCGCGCGCTGGTCAACGCTGGCGCATTCTCCGAGAGGTCGTCGTCGCAGCGCTGGTGTTCCTCCTCATCTGCTACGCGTTCACGGTCTTCAAGGCGTTGGTGTTGATGAACCGCACGCTCTGGGACGCGCGCATCGTCGCGCTCGAGCAGAACGTGTTCGGTGTACAGCCGCATCGCGTGATGGCGGACCTCGGAGCGCGTCACCCGGATCTCGCCGCCTGGTGCGACTGGGCCTACTTCCACTTCTTCCCACACATGGCGCTCGTCAACGTGTTCCTGGTCGGATTGCAGGCCCCACGCAAGCGCATCGAGTATCTCGGAGCACTCGCGATCTGCTACATCGTCGGCGGGCCGCTCTACTGGGTCTTCCCTGGCCTGGGACCAAGCTACCACGATCCCGAACCCTTTCGTTTCCTCCTGGATATTCCCCACGGATCGACGGCGCCCATTCGGGCCTGGCTCGACGGAAACACCCATGCGGTGCTCACGGGGAAGGCGAAGGTACTCCACACCTGGGGGTACATCGCGTGCATGCCGAGCCTGCACGTGGCCCACGAGGTGGTGATGCTGTGGTATGCGCGTCGCTCGCGACTCGCCTTCGTGGCAGCGGCAGCGTTCACCGGCCTGACGATCGTCGCAGTGATGGTGCTGGGCTGGCACTATCCAACCGACGCCGTCGCCGGAGTCCTCGTCGGAGCCTCGGCGATTGGGCTCTCCCACCGCTGCCGAGCATCGCTCCTGCCCCGTAGTGTGATGCCTCCTCCAGACCCGCCGCTACCGCCCCGTCCCCCGCTACCAGCGCTGCTCTCAGGCTTGAAGCGACTCGGGACCCTGAAGCTCGAGCGCTGACTGGACGATGGGACCCGCCTAGGGCTCAAGAGCCTGCAGCCACCCGCCGCTGCATATCTCGATAGGCGCGATCGATGAGTCGCTCGAGAGCTGCTTCGTCCACGTCCGCGTCCGGGCGCAGCTTCACGTGGCGCATGCGCTTGCCCGTGCCTTGAAGCAGCCCTAGCGGATCCTCCAGGAACGCGCCCATGAAGAAGCCGACGTTGACGTGCTTCGAGAACGCATTCACGTAGGCAAACGCCGCGTCGCCGACGCAGACCGTCGGTGCACCGTCATGCATGAGTTCGCGCACGTCCGCGCCACGACCTCGCAGGCGCTCGAACCAGCGCTCGACGAGGGGACGCAGGTCTTCCCGACGGGAGCTCAGCCACGCGTCGATTTCGGGCGCGTGCTCCACCGCGGCCGGCAGCCTGAAGAGCGCTGTATCCAGGGGCACGAACCGCAGAGTATCAGGGCAACGGGGTCTTGCTGAGAGCCGCCACTCGACCTCGCGAGCCTCACACAAGCATCGGATCCGCCTCGAGATTTCGGCTCGAACCGGCGCGAAGCAGTCGCTTCGCCAGCGCCCGGGAGGTGCGCCTCTCCCCCCCAGCCACTGCCGTTATATGCCAGAGGCAGGGGCTTGCGGCAAGACCCCAGGGGGGCCGCAGAGTGCTCGACCATGACTGAACACGAAGTGGTGATCGCAGGTGGTGGACCGACTGGATTGATGCTCGCCGCAGAGCTCGCGCTGGCGCGGGTCGACGTCGCCGTCGTAGAGCGGCGAGAAGACCAGCGAGTCATCGGTTCGCGCGCAGGGGGATTGCACTCGCGGACGCTCGAGGTCCTGGACCAACGCGGCGTCGTCGACCGATTCCTTACGGAAGGAGTCAAGCACCCGAAGGTCTCCTTCGTTCACCACCTCGACATGGGCGACCAACCGACGCGGCACAACTACACGCTCGGGCTCTGGCAACGACACATCGAGCGTATCCTGGCCGACTGGGTGAGCGAGCTCTCGGTGCCCTTGTACCCGGGGCGTGAGGTGGTCGACTTCGTTCAGGACGGCGCTGGCGTAGCGGTCATCCTGGCTGACGGTCAGCACCTTCAGAGCCAGTATCTCGTCGCCTGTGACGGTGGGCGCAGCGTGGTGCGCAAGCGCGCGGGCATCGACTTCGCGGGCTGGGATGCTTCCGTGAGCTACCTGCTCGCCGAAGGCGAGATGCGCGAGGAGCCAGAGTACGGCATGCGTCGGGGCGAGCTCGGCGTCTTCGGCATCGGCAAGCACGAGGACGGCGAGGGAGTGCGCGTGGTGCTGATCGAGCCCCAGGTCCGACATGGGGACACGCCGAGCGTCGCAGACATCCGCGAAGGCTTGCGCGCCAGCTACGGCAGCGACTTCGGCTTCCACTCGCCGCGCTGGCTATCGCGCTTCAGCGATGCCGCGCGGCAAGCAGCGAGCTATCGCAAGGGCCGCGTCCTGCTGGCGGGAGACGCCGCCCACGTTCATTCTCCGGTCGGCGGGCAAGGCCTGAACACGGGCGTGCAGGACGCCGTGAACCTCGGCTGGAAGCTCGCCCAGGTGGTGCACGGCCACTCGTCGGAACAGCTCCTCGACACCTACCACGACGAACGCCACCCGGTGGCTGCCCGGGTCCTCGAGCACACGCTGGCGATGACCGCGCTGAATCGCGGCGACGCGCGCAGCGAGGCGGCTCGCGAGGCGCTCGGCGAGTTGCTCGCCATGGAACAGCCTCGCAGGCGCTACGCCGCGATGATGGCGGGCCTCGACATCCGCTACGACCTCGGTGAGGGGCACGCGCTGCTCGGACGCCGCGTGCCGGATCTCGAGCTGAGTACCTCACGTGGACCCACGCGAGTGTTCGAACTGCTCCATGAGGCTCGCGCGGTCCTCTTGAACCTACAGGATCCCCGGGGATTCGATCTGAGCCGCTGGAACGGGCGCGTGCGAAAGGTCGAAGCCCGCTACTCGGGCGCCTGGGAGCTGCCGGGAGTCGGCGAGGTCAGCGCGCCCCACGCCCTGTTGATCCGGCCCGATGGGCACGTTGCGTGGGTTGGTGAAGGCACGAACGCCGGACTCGACGCCGCGCTGAGAGCGTGGCTCGACGGAGTCCGATAGCGCGTTCCATCAGGGCGCGGAGCTCCCCTCACCCCCACCAACCTCATCCATCCACAGGCCAGAGCTCCACCGAGCCTTCACCGGGCAACAGCGCGAGGGAACGATTCATCGTGATCCCGTAGATCATTACCTCAGGGCAACGTGTTAGCTCGATGGCCTCCACCGTGCCGGCTTCGAGGTCTTCGAGGACACCGACTCGCGGCAACACCGCGATGCCCCGACCACTGTTGGCAAAGAAACGCAGTAGCGGGATGTCGTCAGTGTCCAGCCGGACCGCGAGACCGCAGCTCAGGGCCGGCTCGACGTACTTGCTCAGCACGTCCACCTCGAACGGGTGTCTGAAGTTGAAGACGTCCACCGGACCCTTGAGGTTCTTGCGACGGGCCCTGCGAATCACCCGCGGAACCGCGACCAGGCAGAGCCTGCTCTCCCCGAGCTTCTTGTACGAGACCTCGGCCAGATCCTGCTTCTTCGGCAGCTCGAGGGTGACGATCGCGTCGAGCTCGAAGCGGCGCAGGAGCCCGTACAGCTCCTCGTACGAGCCGGTGGAGACGGACACCTGGATGCCATCGGCCTTCGCTTGATAGCGCTCCAGAAGCCGGTAGACGAAGTTGCGAGATACACCGCAGACGATTCCAACACGCAGCACGCTCACGCGCTGAAGC
>JAGQIY010001241.1 GCA_020430865.1 Myxococcales bacterium | reverse complement strand
TCGGCTCGCCGAGCTCCGCTATCGCCTTCTCCGCACTGTCTCCCAGCGCGAACGGGCCGATGGTCTCCGAGCGTGGATCCGACGGCGTGGTCGGCGAAGGCGCTGGCGACGGCCGCGGGACGGCGGTGGAAACGCCGGACTCGACGGAAGCCGCTGGCGCCACGTGGACCGTGTCCCGACCGGAGCCGGTGGGAGCGCAAGCGGCCTGCGGCGCGCCGCAGGCTGCAACCGTGCACCCGAGCACGAACGCGAGCGAGTGTATCCTCATCAGTCTTCCTGCTGCTCCCGGAGCTTCGCACGGAGCAGCCTGAAGTAGCGCCGAGCGATGCCCGAGGCTTCTGCGGCCCGCGCAACGTTGCCACCGTGCAGCTCGAGCACGCGCTCGACGTAGCGCCGCTCGAACTCGTTGACCAGCTTCTGGCGTGCCCGCGGCAGCGGCAAATTTTCCGCAAGGATACGCTCGATGGTACCGTCGCCGCTGGCGTGACTCACGGGAGCCGCTTGCTCATCGGGAGCCAGAATCGAGTCGCTGATGCGAACGTCGTCGGCCGCGAGATCACCGAGGGCCACGCGCCGAGCGATCGCGTTCTGGAGTTCTCGCACGTTGCCGGGCCAGCTGTACGCCTCGAGACGCTCGAGGAAGCCATCGGGGATCGGCGTACCAGGGTCGGCGATGCGCTTCCAGAAGTGACGTCCCAGGGTCGCGATGTCCCCCTTGCGATGCCGGAGCGGCGGCAGCTCGATGCGGGTCACCGCGAGCCGAAAGAACAGATCATCACGGAAACGCCCCGCGGCAACCTCGTCGTCGAGGTTACGCCGAGTTGCCGCCAGGATCCGTACGTCGACCTTGATGAAGCGGCTGCCGCCGATGCGACGCACCTCGGAGCGCTCGAGGACGCGCAGGAGCTTCGCCTGCAGGTCGATGTCGAGGTCGCCGATCTCATCGATGAGCAGCGTCCCGCCGTGAGCCTCCTCGAAGACCCCGCGCCGCGTCTCGGTGGCGCCGGTGAAGCTGCCGCGTTCGTGCCCGAACAGCGCGCTCTCCACCAGATTCGGGGGTACCGCGGTGCAGTCGAAGACGACGAACGGTCCCGACGCGCGGGGGCTCTGCTCGTGCAGACTCTCGGCCAGCACCTCCTTGCCGGTGCCGGTCTCTCCCTCGATGATCACCGCCACGTCGGTCTGCGCCAGGCGCTTGCAGAGCGGATACAGCTTGCGCATCGCCGCGCTGGCCCCGACGGTCCTGCCGAACTTCGTCGCCGAGGGGAGCGGCACGTCCTCGGCGGCTCGAGACAGCTCGACCAGGATCACCGTGGAGCCGAGTTCGATGCGCTCTCCCCCCCGCAAATAAGCCTCGCCGAGGGCAACGCCGTTGACCATCGTGCCATTCAAGGACTGCAGATCGGTCACGCGCAGACGCTCCCCAGCCGACTCGCATGCCAGGTGCCGGCGGGAGACCTGACGATCGGTGAGCTTGAACTCACAGGACGGACTCTGACCCACCAGGACACGCGAAGGAAAGCTCGCATCGATGACCAGCGCCTTGCCCTTGTCCGGCCCCTCGAGGACGTGAAGCGTGAAGCCCGCTTCCCGCGACGATGGCCGCGCCACCCGGCGCATCAGCAGCGTCTCGTCGCCTTCCTTGCCCTGCGCATCTGCCATTTTTCCGAAGGACTCTAGCAGCATCGCTGGCAAGCTGTCTCCACTCTCGCTCTCGTGATCCATGACGCGCAAACGCCTGCTCTGGCTGCTCGGGCTCGGCCTGTCCTTCGCGACCATCCTGCTCTGGAGGAGCCCCGAAGGCCGGCTCGAGAGCGAGCTCGCACACGCCGCGACTCAGCTGTCGTACGCCCGGGACGAATCGCCCGATGCCCGTGCCGCGCGCTTCCGTGAGACCTGCACGAAGTGGCTCGACGACAGCTCGCGGATCTCGCTCGACGGCGCGGGTGTGTACACGGGGCACGACGCGACCCTGCGCGCGCTGACCGATCTCGCCGCGGCACGCCCCCGAGCGTATTTCGAGATCGAGCGGGTCGAGGTGAGAATCGAGGGCGACGCTCGTGCGAGCGCCGTGGGCCTGATCAACGTCTCGGACTCCCAAGTGGGCGACCTCCACCGCGACCAGCGGCGCCTGGACATCAGCCTGTTCAAGACCGCCTCAGGCTGGAAGATCCAGATGCTGCGCGTGGGTGAAGCAGACAACACCCAGCCCTGGGAGCGTCCCTGATGCGCCCTGCTCACCTTCGGCTAGGCTAAGCGGGATGCCCCGCTTTCCCGCGATCGAGCTGCGCTCCACCTTGCTGCTGCTGGGCATGCTGACCGGCGTGGCCGCCATGGGGCTTGGCCTCGAGCGTAGCCAGCATCCGTTGCCTCCCGGAATCGCTGCGTCGGTAGATGGGCGCGAGATCTCCGAGGGGGAAGTGCAGGCCGCGCTCTCGAGCCTGAAGCAAGCCGGCTTCGCCGAGATCGATCGCGAGACCGTGCTGGCACGTCTGATCGACGAGGAGCTGCTGCTGCAGCAAGCCCTGCGCCTCGATCTCCCCCACCAGGACCGACGGGTGCGCGCGAGCCTCGTGCGCAACGTGATCGACGCCAGCAACGCGGCGATGCCCGAGCACCCCCCGAGCGAAGCGGAGCTGCGCGCGCACTACGAGAAGACGCCGAGTCGGTTCGCTGGCGCCGCCAAGCTCGAGCTGGAGCTGGCCTGGTTCCGCGGCCCAGAGGCGCGCGCCGACGCCGAGCTGGCGCACCAGCTGTGGCAGTCCGGTGAGCATCCCCGGGGCAAGACGCCGGCTCCGCTACCGCTGCCGGGTGGCCTCGTTCCCAGCGCCAAGTGGCGCGAGTACTTCGGGGGGGAGGTCGCCGACGAGCTGGCGAAGCTGCCTGAAGGGGGCGTCTCGGAGGCGTTTCGCTGGGACGACGCGTGGGGAGTCGCGCGAGTCGTGAGACGGCAGAGTGGCGCTGCCCCACCCTTCGCGGACGTCGAGCAGCAGGTCCGCGCGGATTTCCAGCGTCGCCAGAGCGAGCGGCGCCTTCGAGCGCTGCTACGGGGCCTGCGCAAGACCCACCGCGTGCGCCTGGCCAAGGGGCCTCCTTGAACCCGGCGCTCCGCACCTGGACACTACGCCTCGCCCTGGCAATCGCCTGCGCGTTGATCGCCACGCCCGCTCACGCTCACGACCAGCGCGCGAGCTACGCCAAGGTCACGTTCGCCAAGGGCAACGCCCTGGAGCTCGAGCTCTTGATCCGCCTGACGGAACTCAAGGCGCAGGATGCGACGATCTCGAGCGGCCGATACAAGCAGGCGCTGGCGAGCAGCGTCCACGTGCTCCGCGGCGACGCAGCTTGCCGCGCGGATCCTGAGAGCCTGCGTGAACCTCCGGCGGATCCAGGCTGGTACCGCCTGCGCGTGCGGCTGTTGTGCCCCGGTCGGGGCGACTACAGCCTCGAGTCCCAGCTCGGTGGCCCGGGCGGCCTGCTCTTCGTGCGCGGTGCTGGCGCGGAGCTGGTCGCGGTGGCCTTTGGAGAGCGAGCGCGGCTACCCTGGCTCGAGGCCCGGGGAGCTCCGCCGGAGCCCTCGCTCTCCGAATGGCTGGGTCTGGGGGTGAGACACATCTGGGCTGGCGCCGACCACCTGGTGTTCCTGATCCTGCTGCTGCTCAGTAGCCCGCGACTCCGGGAGCTCGCGAAGACGGTCAGCGGATTCACCGTCGGCCACAGCCTGACGTTGATCGCCGCGACCCGCGGCTGGCTCCGCGTGGATACAACCATCGTCGAGGCGCTGATCGCGTTCTCGATCCTGCTCCTCGCCGCGGAGCTGCTCAGCGCGCCCCTACCCTCGGACGCCGCCCAGGGAGCACGCGCTCCGCTGCGCTCGCCGCCCGCGTTGCTCTTCGTGTTTGCGCTGGGGTTGCTGACTCTGGTGAGCGGGCTCGCGGGCAGCGCCACGACGCTGAGCCTGGCTGGCGCCTGGTTGTTCAGCGTTTGCTACCTGGCGCGCTCGGGGAGCTCCACGGCGCGCCTGTGGTTGAGCAGCGCCTTTGGCCTCGTCCACGGCCTCGGCTTCGCCTCGGCGCTCGGAGAGGGCGTGAGTGACCCCAGTCGGCTCAGCTGGAGCGCGCTGATCGGCTTCAATCTCGGCGTGGAGCTGGGACAGCTGGCGCTCATGGTGCCCGCGTGGTGGCTCGTCTCACGGCTCCGCCAGCGGGCGTGGGTGGCCGTGCTCAGCGCTACCGCGGCGTGCGCCGTGGCCACACGCTGGCTGCTCGAGCGCCTGGGTTGAGCGTCCAGCCCGCCGATGGCCAAGGGAAGCTCGAGCAGCCAGGGACGGATGAGCAGCATGTTTGACTTGTGTGTGCGCGAGATTGGGCTATAACGCGCGCCCTCAGCCGGTTTTGTGCCTTGCTATCGCGACGTTGCGTCGCTCACCAGGCGCCCAGAACCGACGAGTCCCCATCGTCTAGCCAGGTCCAGGACACGGCCCTTTCAAGGCTGTAACACGGGTTCGAATCCCGTTGGGGACGCCAATCGTCATCTCGACAGATCTTCGCGATCACGTCGAACGGCTTTCTCAAGTCATACCGGACGTTTCGCCCATCGAGGCGGGGGTTACAAACCAGCTGAGCGACGAGGTCTCGCTTCTCGGTGCGATCTCTCGCTTTCCACAGAGATTTGGCTCTCCGAGCGAGTTCTAAAACGCGCTCGGCAGAGACGAGGTATTTCTCGTCTTCCTGGGCGTCTGTTTCTCGGAGCTTGGCGAAG
>JAGQIY010001240.1 GCA_020430865.1 Myxococcales bacterium | reverse complement strand
GTGGCGGAGCGGCTACCGGTGGCGCCAGCAGTGGCGGAGCGGCTACCGGAGGCGCCAGCAGTGGCGGAGCGGCTACCGTAGGTGCCAGCAGTGGCGGAGCGGCCGCGGGCGGCGCTGCGACGGGTGGAGCGGCGACGGGCGGGACCGGCGGCGCCTGATCACTTCACCACGCGCAGGTACGGCGGCAGCTTTCGCTTCCCCTTCTCTTCGGCCGCGTCTGCGGCCGTTGCCGCTTCTGAAGACTCCTCGTCAGTCGACGGCTCTGTTTCCGCCGGGTCTTGCTGCGAGTCGGCCTCCGTGGCCTGCAGCGCTGCCGCTTCGGGCGCGGCATCAGTCTCAGGCTCGGGCAACGCCGACAGCACGGGTCGCTCCGAAGTCCGCTTCCCTTCTGCGATCGCCGCTTCCTCCGCTCGAGGCGTCTCGGGCTCCGACCTCTCGGGCTCCGCTTCGTCAGCGGCGTCCTCCACCTCGGGCTCGCTGACGGCCCGGAGGTGCGGCTTCTTGCGGGGCGTCTGCTGTTGCGCACCCTTCGCGTTGGCCTGAGCCGCGACCTCAGGGGGCACGTCGTCGGGCCAGACCATCCCACGCCCATCTTCACCCACCAGCGCGTAGATGGCCGTCCACGGCAGGAGGCAGAAATGGGGCGTCCGATTGAAGCTCAGCGTGCAGCTGATGGCTTCGTCATCGACTTCGAGATCGCGGATGGGCACGGCCATGTTCAGGCCAATCTGCAACACCAGCTGAGGCTGCTTCTTGAACCAGGGCGGGACCCGCGCTTCTTCCTTGCGAGGGTCGAGATGGATGAACACGGTTGACCGCTGGAGCAGCGCGAGCGCGACCTCTTTCTTGGGGGGCAGAGCTTGCATCGGCGCCGCACCCATACCGCTCCAGCGTGCGGAGCGCCAGACTGAAGGCGCGCAACGCGGGACATCCGAGTCATTGAACTCGTTGATTCCATTCAACATGCCAGCGTAGCGCGAGAATGTTGCGGGCTCGTCGTGGGAGCCAGAGCCGCTCCCTTGTAAGATGCGGAGATGCGCTTTCGCCCGTGGCAATCTTCTCCCATCACGCGAACCTTTTCTCTCCTCGGGCTGTGCGGCCTCTGCTTGCTGGCCGCCTGCGCCGAAGACAAGACGACCGCTGACGGCTCCGACGGGGGCAGCGGCGGCTCATCGGGTTCCGCGGGGAACGGCGGCACGGGCGGCGACATCGTCGCCGGAAGCGGTGGCGACGCAGGCACGGCGGGCAGCGGAGCAAGCGGCGGCACGGGGGCAAGCGGCGGCGCGGGGGCAACCGGCGGCGCAGGTGGCAGTTCCGGTTCCGCGGGGAGTTCAGGAAACGGCGGGATCGGCGGTGTGGGCCCCGACGCCACCATCACTGACGGCGCGGAAGATCGCATCTTGCTCACCGGCCTGGTGGTGACGCCAGATCAAGCCTTCGACGGCCAGGTACTCGTCGAAGGCGAGGACATCACCTGCGTGGAGATGGGCACCGGCTGCGAAGGCCAGAGCGGCGCGAGCGGCGCTACGCGCATCGACACCAACGGCATCATCCTTCCGGGCTTGATCGACACCCATAACCACATCTTCTTCGACCTCTTCAACGACGATGACTGGGTACCGAACCTGCCCAGCAGCTGTTCAACCGTCGATGATTGCGTCGCAGGCGCGAGCTACTACTGCAGGTCTAATCGCTGCGACTGCGTGGACTCCGTTTGTCGGTACAAGAACCATAACCAGTGGAACCAAGAAGCCGAATACGCGCTGATGCTCGACTACAAGCAGTGCTTCGAGGACGTCACCGGCAAGCCGATCTGGTGCCCGATCAAGTACGACGACGCTGGCAAGCTCGCGTGCGAACTCGACAAGTGGGGCGAACTGAAGGGCATGATCGCCGGCACCACATCGATCGTTGGTCTCCCCGCGGCAACCAACTATCCGTGTGTTGCCAGCCTTTCTCGCTCAATCGACGTGAAGCAAAACGATCTCCCAGATGACAAGATTCAAGCGAGTTCTCTCGGGCCTCCGGCGGACGCGACAAGCTATTGTACGAACTACAGCGACGGCACAACGGACGCCTTCCTGGTGCACGCCGGAGAGGGTGTGGATGCGACCGCGCTCGCCGAGTGGGATGACTTGAACACGCTCGGGAATCCAGTGGGTTGCCTGATCGACCCCAAGACGACGGTGACGCACGGAACAGCGTTCACCAAGACCCAGTTCGATGTGATGGGGGCGGTAGGAATGAAGCTCACCTGGTCGCCAGCCTCGAACGTAGCGCTTTACGGTAAGACCACGGACATCCCAACCGCGCTCGACTCGGGTGTCCTGGTCTCCATCGCACCGGACTGGTCGATGGGCGGAAGTCAGAACCTGCTGGACGAGCTGCGATTCGCCGACAACTGGGACAACTCCCGCTGGAACGACCGCCTGTCCCCCGAAGACCTGGTGCGAATGGCAACTGTGAACGCCGCCGAGGTCTTGGGTCTGCAAGATGTGCTCGGGAGCATCAAGGTGGGTCTCAAAGCTGACCTGTTCGTGATCGGAGGCGATACCAGCCGCCCCTTTGACTCGGTGCTGGCGGCGACGCCTCGAGACGTCCGTCTGGTGATGGTCGGCGGCCGTGCACTGTTCGGTGACGATCAGCTCGAGCTCGCGGGACCAGCGAGTCCGGGATGCGAGACGTTCACGGCGTGCGGTCGAAACAAGTTCTTGTGCGTTGCGGAGGATTCATCCGCAGACAAGCTTGCGCAAACGCGAGCTGACATCGAAGGCATTCTCAACGCCGCGCTCCAGGATCTGGACACCGTCCCGGAGTTGCCAGCTTCTGACTGTGGGAACGCGTGCGACAGCGACGAAGCGTGCTACGCGCGAACCAACATTCCCATGGGCTCCGCGTCAGATTGCGCGGCAACCTGCGGAGCCGGGGAAGCGTGCTTCCGGACGTCTGCCTCAGCTTACAACTGCCGCACAATCAACGCATGCTCAGGGAAAAAGACCAAGACGTTCTACCCCGTGGCGCCGCTTGTGAGTTGCAACTGAAGTCCGCGTGGTACCATTCGCCATGCTTCGACATTTGGCGATGCTCGTTCCGTTCGTTGCTCTCGGCTGAGCCAGCTGATCGGGCTAGATGAATTCAAAGAGTCACGCGAAGCGACCGGGGGCACAAGTCCGACCGGCGGCGCCGCGGGCAACGGTGGGAGTTCCGCGGCGGTAGCGCGGGTGGGGCGCGATCACTTCGACCGATGTTGGGTACCAACCGCGAGCTATCCAGTGGAACCATGGCAGTTCGGCGGTTTCCTAGCGAACGCAGCTCAGCTCTTTTCCTCCCGGAATCAATACTGGTCCTCGCAGGGTGCCACCGACGAACGCGCTGTCAACGCTCAGCGTCGGCAGCGTGAAGCGTACGACTCCGCTGTCCGTCGCGAGCCAGGCTGCGTGGGGTTGCAGGGCAAGCGGGCGGTACCTGTGTGTGACTGGAGCGTCGACTCGCGTGCCGTATGCAGCGCCCTGCCCTGCGCTCCACAAGCTCAAGGCGCCGCGCGGCGTCTCGAGCAACGCGATGGCGCGGTGAGGCGCCGCTTCGAGCGCCAGCGCTCGGGCGTCGCCTGGGTAGGGCTGCTCGAAGCCTGGCGCGCCAAGGGGTGCCAGCGCCGCGAAGCGCAACAAGCGCGGCCCCGTATCGGCGCCCGCCGCCTGCCACACCCAGAGGTCGGCGCCGCGCGTCGCCAGTGCAGTGGCTCGCGGCAGCGGGAAGCGCTCCAGGTGCTCGCTCGATCCATCCAGCGCCGCGAAGGCGATCTCGGTCGCCGCGGCCCGCCCCACGATGGCCACCACATTGCCCTGGGGTAACGCTGCCCAGTGAGCTGGCTGTGGCCAAGCGCGGCCCAGGCTCAGCAACTCAAGCTCCGAGCCGAGGCGTTGCCACTCGGGCACTGGGTCGCCTTGAGTCAGCCACAACGTCTCGGGACGGCGCTGCCCGCTGGTCGAAACGTAGCTCCTCACCCCCAAAATCTGAGGCTCGCCCCAGTACTCTTCACTGGCGCTCCGCAGGGCGAGCTCTAGCTGACCGGCCTCCCTGCGAGGCTCGTACGCGAACACGCGCTGCGCACGGCCGTTGCTCGACACGCGCACCATCAACCGACACGCGGCAGGCAACCACGCCAGATCGAAGACGCTGTTCCCGAGCGGATGCTCGGCCAGCACCGAGCCGCTGGCGGGGTCGAAGACGACGAGGGACCCGGTGTCACTGGTCGCGAAGCCGAGATTCGGAAATGACGCAGGCTTCCGCACCCCCGAGGGCATCGGTTCATTCCATGGGGATTCAATTTCGGGAGCCGCCGCATCTCGGTCGTCGCTGGCGTCCGTGGGCTGCTCTCTGGTCAGAGGTTCAGAGATGGACTCACAGGCGGCGACCAAGACACAGCAGAGCGTGAAGAGAACGATTGCGGGGCGCATGGCGCTCCCTTCGTCCGCTCATCGCTCGGGTTGTGGGGGGAGGCGCGATTGGCCTAGACCGCCAGGCGCCAGCGGCCGCCAGAGTCAGTCGTACCAGGCAGAGTCAGGCGGGGACGGAGGCGTCCAGCTCTCGGGGGCGATAGACCTGCACCAGCTCGCAACCGCCACCATCGAACTCACGCCAGCTTTCCACCGGGCAATTCAAGACCGCGAGCGCAGCCGTCGGCATGCGCTCCTGTGCGCCGCTGCACTCGGTGATCAGGTCTTCGATGTCGGGGTTGTGCCCCACGACGAGCAGCGTCTGCGCCTCGTGGAGGCGGATCTTGGCGCTGGTGGGCTCTTCTTCAGCGTTGCTCTCGTCCAGGCGCGAGACCAGCAGCTGGCTGCCGATGCGGCGGATCACGGAGACGTACGCCTCGGCGCCGCTCAGGTAGATGCGAGGGGTGAGCAACACTTCGCCCAAGTAGCCCGCTGCCGGCAAGGCATGATCCAGCGTCTGCTTCACTCGCTGAGCGCTGGAGCCGATCACCAGGTCCGGCGCCCAACCCTGCTCTTGCATCAGCCTGCCCATCCGGGGCGCCGCGCGGTGCCCCCGCCTGTTGAGCGGTCGATCGTGATCCCCGAGCGGAGCGCCGGAGTCATCCGTGGCTTCCCAGCTACTCTTGGCGTGCCGCATGAGGAGCAGCGTCTTCATGGCTTCTTCGGAGGGAGCCAGGCCTTCTGGGTGATCAGGGCGCTCGCCACCTCCACGCGCTCCTTCTTCTCGGTGTCGCAGATCACCTTCACCTTGGGGATACCTCCGACCGTCGTGACCACCTTGTCGATCTTGGCCTTTTCCGGCTGGATTTGATCCACGCAGAACGCCATCACGCGCAGGCCGTTCTTCAGGGTGCCGACGCGGATGTCCTTGAGCTCCACGGTCACGTCCTCGTCGTCTGAGAGGCGCTTGACGACGACGTTCTTGCCGCCCACGACCTCCTTGACGACGCCCAGGTGGTAGTCCTTCTTCGGCGGACGCAGGGGACCCCAGATGCGCGTCCCCAGCAGCTGGTCCTGCGGCGGCAGCCAGAGCTCCGTGTCCTGGCTCTTGACCTGCTTCTCGTCGGCCCAGCCCGCCGCGAGCTGCCAGAACTCGGCGCCGGTCGCCGACCCCGGATCCTTCGTGGCGATGAGCGAGAGGTCTTTGCCGTCCGCGATCACCCACAGCTTCTGGGCGTGCTTGGTCGAGGCGACCGTCCCGCCCTTGGCGTCGGCCGGCGGTTTCAGATCGATCTTGCCCCAAGAGTATTTCAGCTTCGGCTTGCCGCGCTTGCAGCCGAGGTTCTCGCACTCGATCGCCATCGAGAGGTAGGTGTAGAGATCGGAGAGCTCGTCCGGAGTGCGCTTCCAGCGCGCGAGCTTCTCGGTGGCTTCGATTTCCGTCCAGATTTCTCCCGGGTTCTTCGCGTTGAGGGCCTCGGTGGAGCGCTGGATCAGGTAGGCCAGGATCGCATCCTGGACGATGCTGAACGCTGCCTCGTACTCCTGCGCGTCCAGGGTCTTGCTCGCCTGGAGCTTGTCGACCTCGTCGATCGCGGGCTGCCACTCGTGCCTCTCCAGCATCGGCTGGACGGTGCTCAGGCTGCGCTTGACGATGCTCTTGGCCAGGGCCTTCTCTGCGGCCGACTGGCCCTCCTTGTCCAGGGCGACCTTGACCTCGCTCTGCTCGAGCAAGGAGCGCGCGCCGTCGATGTTCGCGGCCTCGACCTCGTCCTCAATTTTTTCCGCGAGGCATTTCACGATGGCGTCCCGGGACTGAGCCTGAACCTTCTTCTTGTAGCGCCCGCGAGCCTTCTTCCCGAGCGTGTTCGCGACGCGCTTGAGGGCGCTCGCGCACTTGCCGTTCTCGGCGATGGAGCTGGCGTCCTTGCTCACCAGATCCGCGCGCTGGTCGTCGACCTGATCGAGCACCTCCTGCGCCTTGCGCGTGGTGTCGAGGTCGCCATACACCTTGGCCTCCAGGGCCTTCTCCTCCGCCTTGTCGAGGTCGCCCGACTTCAGCGCCTCGTCGGCCTGTCCCGCCAGGATCACTCCCAGGTCCGCCTTCGCCGACTCGGCAGCCTGAGTGTGGCCGAAGCGAGCGATGATCATGCGCAGGCGCTCCTCGGAGTGCTCCTCGCGGGCCTTCTCGAGCAATCGAGTCGCCTTGGCTTCGTCTTGAGCGCTGGCTCCCGAGGTCTCTGCCGGCTTCTCCTCACCCCCGCCCCCGCCACAAGCGACGGCTCCGAGCGCCAGTCCAGCGGCCACGAGCGCCGCAAGCCAGCGCGCCCTCGAGCTGCGACCCGCGCGCCCAGCTGTTTCTACCTGCAAGCCCCGATCTCGTCCGCTTTGCACCACGTCCGGCTTCGTGCCTTGAGCGCAGGCACGCGTCAAGCTCCGCTCCCGTAGTGGGCGCTCCTGGGATACAGTTGGGGCATGGACCAACCGCGGCTCCCAGAAGGATCCGAGCGCATCGCCCACTGGGCTCGCACGCGCGGCCTCGCCTACCAGGGGCATCCCAACGAAGAGTGGTTTCGCGCCTGGGAGCCTTTCGACACCATGAACAGCGGTACCGTGTACTTCAACTCGGTGTCTTTTGCCCAAGGGAACACCCACGTGACCCTGGCGGAGCCTTGGATGGCCCCGGAGGATACGGAGCCTCTCGATCGCACGGTGCTCGCGTTCGTGTCGGACCAGCGCTTCCGGCTACGCGCGGCGGCACGAGGCGGCGAGCACTTCAATACGCGCGTCTCGTTCCTGGAGAACGCGAAGATGCCCACGGTGAGCATCGGTGATCCTCACTGGGACAAGCACATGGCGACCTTCGCCGCGTCTCCCAGCGAGGCAGACCGAGCATTTCCACTTGGAATGCGTCAGGCGCTCGCCCACCTGGGCTTCTCCGGCCACATCGAGGTGCGCCCCGGCGGCATGGTGCTGCATTTCGCCGGCACGAAGCCCACTCCCGAGCACTACGAGAACCTGGCAGGGACCATCCCGAAGATCATGCGGAGCTTGGGCTAGCCGCGCCGAGTTCGCTCCGTGCGAGGCTCGTCGATGACAGCCAACGAGAGCATCGATGGCGCGAGGTTCGCGCCACATCGGAGCTGCCGTGTATGATGTCGGCATGCGTTTCATACTCAGGTTGATTGGCATCGCCGCGACGCTCACCAGCGCTGGCTGTGGCGGCGGACCTCCGCCAAGCGCACCCGCGGACCCTTCAGCCGCGAGCCCTCCACCGAGCCGCGGCTCCGCGCCAAGCAGCTCCGCCACAGGCGAAGCTGCATCGGCCAGCGCCGAGCCGCCCGCACCGGAGACCTCGCGGGCACCATCCGAGGACGCACCGAGCCCGCCCTTCCCGCCTCACGAGCGCAGCGACTATGTGGCGCTGGTGGATGACCCAGCCTTCCTGGACGACGTCGCCGGCTACATCGTCGACGAGGAATGTCCGAACGCCATGCTGGCGAAGACCGAAGGCAAGACCGTGCCGGAACTCTCCGTCGCCGGGTATGGCGATGAGTTCATGGTGACCATCCAAGGCCCC